>NZ_JBANBA010000043.1:0-67535 GCF_059803475.1 Bradyrhizobium sp. UFLA05-89
CTTCGCCACGCCGTGGCGGACATGATGGCGATAGATCGCCAGCATCGCCTCGACGTCGCTGTCGCGCGAGGGCCGGACCAGGACCGGCTCATCGTCCGCGCACATTGCGCTTGTTTCGTTCATGCTACTCGGCCACCACGTAAGTATAGAGCCCGATCCGGCCGGCGGCGTCGACCTCCTTGTAGACGCCCTGGATCTCGACGTCGAAGCCCGGAAACGTGTTGAAGCAGGTCTCGAACATCTTGAGATAATCGATCATGGGTTTCGCGCGTTCCGTGAGCCGCTCGCCAGGCACGATGGTGGCGATGCCGGGCGGATAGACCACGAAAGGCGTAGTGGCGACCCGGCCAGCGATGGCCTCGATCGGCAGATAGTCGACGTCGTTGCGGATCAGGCAGCGTGCGGCTTCACGCGGCGACAGCGCGATCTCCGGAAGGTGCTCAGGCAGGAATTGACGCGCCTGGAGCGCGCTGACCTCGGCCTTGCGGAAGAACCGGTGCATGTCCGCGCAGAGATCGCGCAGTCGCACGCCGGCATAGCGCGCCTGCCGGCGCTGGTAGAATTCGGGGATGGCGTCCGCCAGCAGCGCATTGTCGTCGTGCAGCTTCTTGAACGCGACCAGCCCCGAGATCAGCGTGCCGGCCTTGCTCGCCTCGACGCCCGGCGTCAGCAGGAAGAGCAGCGAGTTGAGGTCGTTCTTCTCGGCAACGATGCGGTTCTCACGCAAGTACTGGGCGACGACGGGGGCGGGGATTCCATGCTCGGCATAGGTGCCGGTGGCACGGTCGAAGCCCGGCGTCAGCAGCGTCAGCTTGTTCGGATCGGTCATGGCAAAGCCCTCGGTCATGCCGGGGAAACCATGCCAGGCGCTGTCGGCGCCGAGCTGCCAAAGCGCGGGATTGGTTGCAAGCTCGTCGGTCGACAGCGTCTCCCATGCGACGTTGTGCGCCGCACCAGGCCGGCTCACGTCGGCAATGGCGACGCGGTCGGGAACGAACGGCTCGAAGAACCAGCGCCGCTCGGCGTTCTGTTCCTTCTCCTCGAACTCGCGGCGCATGGCGCGGATCTTCTTGCGCAGCTCGATGCCGAGGCGGATCGTGTCGTCCCACAGCACTTCGCCCGAGCGGCCCTTCATCATCTGCGCGCCGACGTCGAGGGAAGCGAACAGCGGATAGAATGGCGAGGTCGATGCGTGCTGCATAAAGCTCTCGTTGAAGCGGCGGTGCTCGACGCGCCGCTTCTGGCCCCGGATATGGCGGTCCCTGATGTGGATCTGCGACGCCTGCGAGAAGCTCGCGAGCTGCTTGTGGGTGGACTGCGTCGCGATGATTCCGGGTGCGTCCGGTGTCAGCTCCGACAAGCCCATGGCGAAGCGTCCGGCATAAAGTGGGTGGAATTTCATGAAGCCGGCCCAGGCCTCGTCGAACAGGATGTAGTCGCAGAGGTGGCCGATGCGCTTCAAAATCATCTCGGCGCTGTGGATGGTGCCGTCATAGGTGCACTGCTCGACGACCGCGACGCGGAACGGACGCTCCTTGCGCCAGGCGTCGCGATCCGTGACCAGCGGATGGTTGCGGATCGCCTCGCGCAGCGCCTTCTCGTCGAGCGCCTCCCAGCGCATCGGTCCGATCAGGCCCCATGCATTGCGAATGGTCGGCACGTAGACCGGTATGCCGCCATTGATCATCAGTGCGCCGTGATGCGCGGCCTTGTGATTGTTGCGGTCGAACAGCACGAGATCGCCGTCGGTGACGAGCGCGCCGAGCGCAACCTTGTTGGAGGTCGAGGTGCCGTTAAGCACGAAATAGGTCTTTTCCGCGCCGAAGATCTGGGCTGCTTCCTTCTGCGCTCTCAGCGCCGGTCCTTCGTGGGTAAGGAGATCGCCGAGATCGAGCACGGAATTGTCGAGGTCGTCGCGGAATACGGACTCGCCGAGATGCTCGACGAAGACGCGGCCGATCGGACTGCGGCTGTAGAACATGCCGCCATTGTGGCCGGGGCAGGTCCAGAGCTGATTGCCTTCCTCGGCGTAGTCGACCAGCGCTCCGAAGAACGGCGTCTTCAGCGTCTCGGCATATTGCTTGAGCCGGCTGATCAGGTTTTTTGCGATGAAGGGCGGCGTCTCCTCGGAAAGGAAAACGTAGCCGTCGATGAAGTCGAGTACCTCGACCGGCAGATCCTCGAACCGCTTCCGACGGATCAGGAGGATGATCGGGAAGTCGAGGCCGCGCCGCCGCATCAGGTTGATCAGGGCAGCGGTCTTACCCTCCAGCCCCTTCTTGCCCCAGTCGACCACCATGCAGCCGATGGCAGCGTCTGTCTGTACCGCGATCTCGGCGTCCTCCAGCTTGCGGGCCCTCACGACCTCGAAGCCGGAGCGCTGGATCTCCTCAATGATCTGGTTGAAACGGATGCCCTCGAGGTCGTCGGCATCGAACACTGGGGCGGCAAACAGGAAGTTGAAGCGCTTGAAATAGTCCATGGTGGGTCCCGAAGATGCGAAGCCAACAGCTCTCGGCACATTCGATGACAGTTCGATGACAGCGCTCAGCGCTTCATCTCGCCGAACACAACCGTCGGCACGGCCCGGTTGACGACTTCGCGCAGTGCGAAGCTCGATTGCACCCGGGCGACGCGAGGCAGGCGCGACAGCTCGGTGCGGTGAATGCGCTCGAAATCCTGGATGTCGCGCGCGAGCACGATCAGGATGTAGTCGTCGGTGCCCGACATCAGGAAGCAGCGCACGACGGAGGGGCATTTCACCACCTCGGCCTCGAAGGCCTTCAGCGCCTCCTCGCTCTGGCTCTCCAGCGCGATCCGTACCAACACCGTCGTGGTGAGGCCGAATTGCCCGAGATCGAGCGCGGCCTGGTAGCCGTGGATATAGCCGTCATCCTCCAGCGCCTTCTGCCGTCGCGCCAGCGCAGTGCTCGAGAGGCCAACCTTGTTGGCGAGCTCGGTGTGACTGGCTCGCGCATTGGTAGTGAGTTCCGCCAGGATGGCGAGATCTTTTCGGTCGAGGGCCAAGGTTTCGTTTCCAGCGTGGAAGGGGCGATCGACGCCGGAAACCGGCGTCCAGATGCCGAAACTAGCTGATATTTGCACGAAACCAAACCGGCACGGCCGCTAACATGAGGTGGAGAATCAAGACGTTAGGTAAGGAGCTCGCTATGCGCGTTGGTGTTCCCAGGGAGATCAAGGTGCAGGAATATCGCGTCGGGCTCACCCCGGGCGCAGTTCGCGAATATGTCGCGGCCGGCCATGAGGTCTGGGTTGAGGCCGGTGCGGGCGAGGGCATAGGTGCGTCCGACGACGTCTATCGCAAGGCGGGCGCCGCGATTGCGGACAGCGCGCGGGAGATCTTCGCCAAGTCCGAGATGATCGTGAAGGTGAAGGAGCCGCAGCAGAGCGAGTGGACACAACTTCGCGAGAACCAGATCCTCTTCACTTATCTTCACCTCGCGCCGGATCCCGCACAGACCAAGGGTCTGCTCGCCTCCGGCTGCACGGCCATTGCCTATGAAACCGTCACTGACGCGGGTGGCCACCTCCCTCTGCTCGCGCCGATGAGCGAAGTCGCCGGGCGTCTCGCGATCGAGGCGGCCGGCGCCGCGCTCAAGCGTTCGGCGGGCGGACGCGGCGTGCTGCTCGGCGGTGTGCCCGGCGTGCAGCCGGCGCGGGTCGTCGTGCTGGGCGGCGGGGTCGTGGGAACTCAGGCGGCACGCATGGCCGCGGGCCTCGGGGCGGAGGTCACCGTCATCGATCGTTCCATCCCGCGCCTGCGTGAGTTGGACGACATGTTCCTCGGGCGCGTGCGCACGCGCTTCTCCACGATCGAGTCCGTCGAGGACGAGGTGTTTTCCACCGATGTCGTGATCGGCGCGGTGCTGGTGCCGGGTGCGAGCGCCCCGAAACTGGTTACGCGTGCGATGCTCAAGTCGATGCGGCCGGGGGCCGTGCTGGTCGACGTTGCGATCGACCAGGGCGGCTGCTTCGAGACCTCGCGTCCGACGACCCATGCCGAGCCGACCTACGAGGTCGACGGCGTCGTGCATTACTGTGTCGCGAACATGCCGGGCGCAGTGCCAGTAACGTCGAGCCAGGCGCTGAACAATGCCACGCTGCCGTTCGGGCTGATGCTCGCGGCCAAGGGCTTTGCCGCCGTGCTCGAGAATCCGCATTTGCGCAACGGCCTCAACGTCTACCGCGGCCGCATCACCAACGAGGCGGTGGCGGAGAGTCTCGGTCTGCCATTCTCGCCGGTCGAGAGCAGCCTGGCGGCGTGAACGGTGCCGTCATATCGGGCTCGATGATCGCGCATTGGACAATGCGCCTTCTAAACAGTCACTCGATGTTAGTAGATCTCACAATGCGCTCGCTTCGTGTCCCGCGCAAATGTTCCTCGCGCGCGAGAAAAAAAACATGCGATCACGGATTAGTTCACGTCGTCTCTAAATTTCCTCGAAATGGTCACCTCGGGGTTAGCTTGCTGGCATTGGTAGGCGGGATCCGAATCCTCGTACGGAACAGCCCGAATGCTTGGCATTCTCATCCTCGTCCTGGTTGCCGCGATCTCGTTTGCGGCGGGGTATGTCACCCGCGATCGCATTTCGCGAAAGCGCCGCGTCAGGTATCTGAAATGGGAACCTTACGTTCGACCGAGCCAACGGCCGGCGCAGCCGCCTGCGTTTCTGGTTCGCGCGCCGAAGACTCAGGCACCGCGCATCAGCGCGGTCGACGGCGCCGGTTCGGCGCCGCCTCCCATCTCGCAAGCCCCCGTCGCGCGGCCGCGAGCCGACGCCGAGCGCCGTCAGGTTCATGCTTTCGTCAGGCGGTAGTCGCCGAGATCGGGGTCGTGCGTCATCCGCCAGTAGTCCACGAACCGCCACGGCATCGCAGAGAACACCCGGCCACTTGTGTTGCGGTAGTAGGTGGTCATGCCCGGGTGGGTCCAGATCATCGCCTCGTGCTCGGCATCGACCTTCCGGATGTAATCGTCGTGCACATCCTGGCGGACGTCGATGGCGGCGACACCGTTCTCCATCATCTCGACGAGACAGGCCGAGATGTAGCGGCTCTGGCATTCCGACTGGAAGATCACGCTGCCGCCATGCGCGGGGCCTGAGTTCGGGCCCAGCATGCAGAAGAAGTTCGGGAAGCCGGGGACGGCGAGGCCGAGAAACGCGGTTGGATTGTCGCCTGCCCAGGCGTCGCGGAGATTCCTGCCGTCGCGGCCGGTGATGTCCAGGCGGGCCGCCATCTCCGTGACCTTGAAGCCGGTCGCGACCACCATGATGTCGGCCGGGCGGCTCTCGCCGTCGGATGTCACGATGCCATCGCGATCGACATGATCGATTGCGTCGGTGACCAGCTCGACATTGCCGCGCGTGAGCGTCTTGAACCAGTCGTTGTCGAGCAGGATGCGCTTGCCGTAAGGCGGGTAGGTCGGCACGCATTTGGCGATCAGGTCAGGGCGGTCCTTCAGCTCGGAGAGGATGAAGTCGGTCAATTCCTGACGATGCCGGTCATTGCCCTTGTTGACCGCGCGCTCCGGATGCGGCCAGACGGGATCCTTGCGCAGGAACGGCAACAGCCCGTCGCCATAGCGCCAGAACATGTTGAAGCGGTACCACTGCACATAGAACGGCAGGTGCGCGAGCAGCCAGCGCGCGCCCGATGTGATTGGATCGGAATAGCCCTTCACCGGGCGTGCCCATTGCGCGGAGCGCTGATAGACGGTGACGGAGGCGACGCGGGGCGCGATCGACGGCACGAGCTGCATCGCGGTCGCGCCGGTGCCGATCACCGCGACATGCTTGCGGTCGATATTGATGTCGTTCGACCACAACGCGGAATGGAGGATCCGGCCCTTGAAATCCTCCTCGCCTTTGAAGGAGGCGCGGGAGGGATCGTTGAGCTGGCCTATTGCGCTGACGAGTGCCGTGGACTCTAACGTTTCTTCGCCGCTGCTCGTTCTCAGCGTCGAGATCCAGCGGCGCTTGCTCTCGTCCCATCGCGACGAGGTCAGTTGCGTGTTCAGCCGCAGATGCTTGCGCAGGCCAAATTCGTCCGCGACCTTCTTGAGGTAATCGAGCAACTCCTCGCGCTGGCAGAAATAGCGCGTCCATTCATTACGCGCGCCGAAGGAGTACGAATAGGAATGGTTGGGCGTATCGACGCCGCAGCCGGGATAGCGGTTGATCCACCAGGTGCCGCCGAGCTCGGCGTTCTTCTCAACGATGGTGTAGGGGATGCCGAGATGGCCGAGCGCCACGCCAAGCGCAATGGCGCAGACGCCGGCGCCGACGATCAACACGTGCTGCTGCGCCAATTGCGCGTCGGACGGACGTCTGCTCCAGCGCGCCTCGCGCGGCACAAACCCCATCTCCTCGCGCATCAGCGGCGCATATTCCGGCGCGACATTCTCGCCGAGGCAGGCACGCATCATCTTCAGAAGCAGCTCCTCGCCGGGATCGGTGATCACTGGCGTTGGATGGCCATCGGCAAAGAGTTGGACCACGGCCGCGCGGATTTCGTCCTGCACGTCCCTCGGCACGCCGGCCTCGGGATCCGGGATGAGACGGATGTCGCGCTTCGGCAAATAGGGAGGGGCGAGCCAGCGCTCGTCGCCGGTCGCGTGAACGAGCACCATCAGGAGGCAGCGAATGTCGCCCTCGGCGATTGCCGAAGCGAGGTCGAGGTGCTGCCCCGGCAGTTCGATGTTCATGAATAGTCCCAAGTCCGGCATAGCGACCAATGCGATCGTCGCACTTTACCGTCGAACCGGGCAGGGGGCTTGGGCCCAGACGCCGCAAAGAAGAAAGCTATCGCCGTAGTCTGCCTTGACGGAAGGAATTTCCCGCACGAGGCCTAAAAAAGCCAATCAGTTCCATTGCCGAAAGAGGCGGAAACGACGATATTTCGTGAGAATTCAGTGGATTGGCCTCGCGATGGAACGCGCAAATTACGAGCCTTTTGGCGAGCGACTGGGCCCGGGAAGGGACGACCGGCCGCAGTCGCGCGCCTCCAAATATCTGCTGTGGGCCGGCACCGGCGTGTTCTGGTCGCTGGTCGGGGCTATCGTGCTCGCCCGCGCGGCCTTCTTCGAGCCGGGCGTTTTTGACGGCTTTAGCCGCGTCGCCTCCCTCGCCAAGGGCCTGATTTTCTAGTCCATCCGAGCAACCGCTCCCTTCTGCCTGCAAGGTGCTCGAACGCCGTCCTTTGGGCCGCAGCTTAACTGCGCGCGCAGGAGAATCGTCTTTAAGGACATTACTTGCTTCCGCTCGCCGGAATCGAAAATGTATTGCCCTCTTGCGCCCTCTCGCGCATAAAATCTTCTCCTTCGGGAGATTTGAGTGGCCCAGAACAAAGCATCCTCTCCAGCCGGCGCAAGACCGGTAACCACTGCCGGCCGCATTGTGGCGCTGATTCCAGGCATTCTCCTTTGCATTGGCATTGCCGGCATCTCGGCTGCTCTTGAAGTCACGGAACGGCACGCCTTCGCACATCCCTATGTGGAGGCGCTGGTGATGGCGATCCTGCTCGGCATGGCCGTACGCAGCTTCTGGAAACCTTCCGAGCGCTGGCAGGCGGGTGTCGCGTTCAGCGCCAAGCAGCTCCTCGAAGTCGCGGTGATGCTGCTCGGGGCCTCCATCAGCTTTGCCGCGATCGCCGCGTCCGGCGTGACGCTGCTCGCTTCGATCGCCGCCGTGGTCGTGGTCGCGCTTTGCGTGTCCTTCGGCCTCAGCCGCATGCTCGGCCTGTCCACGCGGCTGTCGATCCTGATCGCCTGCGGCAATTCCATCTGCGGCAACTCGGCGATTGCCGCCGTGGCACCGATCATCGGGGCCAACAATGACGAGATCGCATCCTCGATCTCCTTCACCGCGATCCTCGGCGTGATGATGGTGCTGGGCCTGCCACTGCTCATCCCGCTCCTGCAACTGACGGCGACGCAATATGGCATCCTCGCAGGTCTGACCGTTTACGCCGTGCCGCAGGTGCTCGCGGCCACCGTGCCGGCGGGGCTGGTCAGCACGCAGATCGGAACGCTCGTGAAGCTGATGCGCGTGTTGATGTTGGGACCCGTCGTCGTCGGCCTCTCGCTCGTTGCCTCGCGCCAGCAGGGCGGAGCCAAGAAGACCAGCGTCGGCTTCTTCCGGCTCGTACCCTGGTTCATCCTCGGCTTCCTCGCGCTCGCCACGCTCCGTTCGCTCGAAATCGTTCCCTCAACCGTAGTCGGTCCGGTGACGAAGATCACCACGTTCCTCACCGTCGTCTCCATGGCCGCGCTCGGCCTTGGCGTCGACGTGCGTGTGCTGGCCAACGTCGGGGGACGCGTGACGGCGGCGGTGACGCTGTCGCTGATGCTGCTGCTCGGGATCAGCATCGCGCTGGTACACTGGTTCAAGTGAGGGACACGAAACTGTCGTAGAATGGGCAAAGGCGAGAAAGCGTCGTGCCCACCAATCGGTACGGCATGTGACCAAGATGGTGGGCACGCTTCGCTTTGCCCGCCCTACGAGACTGCCTTCCCCGCTCGAGCGAGGTGAATCAAATCACGTCCGCCAGCGAATGGCCGTGCAGCTCGATGTTAAGCCCTTGCATGCCCAGATCGTTGATCTCGCCGCCCATCGCTTTCAGGCTCTCCTCGCGGATCAGGGACATCAGGCCGCGGCGCAGTGCCAGGAACTCCGAGGACATCATCATCGATTGCTGGCGCGGCCGCTCCAGCGGGATCGGAATCTCCGCCTTGATCGAGCCGGGCCGCGCAGTCATGCAGTAGACGCGGTCGGAGAGAAAGATCGCCTCGTCGATGTCGTGAGTGACGAACAGCACCGAGATCTTCAGCCTCTGCCACATGTTGGTGAGGATCTGCTGCATGATGACGCGCGTCTGTGCATCGAGCGCGCCGAATGGCTCGTCCAGCAACAGCACCTTCGGCCCCGTCGCGAGCGCGCGCACGATGCCGACGCGCTGCTTCATGCCGCCGGAGAGCTTTTCCGGATAGTGCTTCTCGAAAGCCTCGAGGCCCGCGAGCCCAAGCAACGTGCGCGCCGCGCGCTCACGCTGCGAACGCGGCATGCCGCGCATCTTCAGACCGAACTCGACGTTCTCGCGCACCGTCTTCCAGGGAAACAGCGAATATTGCTGAAACACCATGCCACGCTCGGCGCTCGGCCCGCTCACGCGCTGGCCGTCGACCGTGATGGTGCCGGTGGTGGGCTTGAGAAATCCTGCCACCGCGTTCAGGAAGGTCGACTTGCCGCATCCGGAGGGCCCGACGATCGAGACGAACTCGCCCGGCTCGACATGGATATGCGTATTGGTGACGGCCTCCACCGATCCATCGATGGTCTCGTAGCTCAGCGAAAAATTCTTGACCTCGATATGACCCTGCGGGGCGGCGGTCGCGATCTCGCTCATTTCGCCCTCCATGGCATCACCAGTTGTCCGGCGCCGCGGATCAAAAGGCTCGAGCCGAGGCCGAGCACGCCGATCGCGATCATGCCGAGCGCGATGTCGGCATATTGCACCAGCGAATAGGCTTCCCAGGTGAAATAGCCGATGCCGTATTGCCCCGAGATCATCTCGGCCGCAATTAGCGACACCCATGCGACTCCCATGCCGATTGTTAGACCAGTGAAGATATGCGGGAGCGAGGCCGGAAAGTACACGTCGCGGAAGATCGAGCGCTCGCGCGCGCCCAGGCATTGCGCCGCGCGCACCAGCACGGGATCAACCAGCGACATGCCGTGCAGCGTGTTGACCAGGATCGGGAAGAACGAACCGAGGAAGGTGATGAAGACGATGCTCTGCTCGTTGGTCGGCCACAGCATGATCGCCATCGGCACCCAAGCGATCGCCGGGATCGGCCGCAGTACTTCCGCAACCGGGAACACCACCTCATGGACCAGCTTGAAACGGCCCATGATCAGCCCGAGCGGTACGCCGACGATGGCCGCCAGCGAGAAGCCGAAGAAGATGCGCCGGCAGCTCAAGAGGATGTGCAACAGGAATTTGGGATCGTGGATTGCCTTGGTGAAGCTCGCGTAGACCGCAAGCGGCGAGGGCACGTTGGTGAAGCGCACGAAGAAGACGACGCGGTAGGTCGTGAGCAGATGCCAGACGAGCAGGAAGGCGGCGAGCGAGATCACGCCGATTGCGGTCGCACGCAACCTGTCCTGGTTGAGCCGGTACCAGCGCCCTGCCAGGGCGCCGAATGAGGATGGCGCGGAGGGCGGCGTCGTGACGGATGCGGGCTCGGTGACGGCTGCGGCTGCCGGCATGGCGTCCTCCTGATGGCGCAGGATGGCGGGACAGCTGCTCACGTCTTGCCTCCGGCGACCGCCGATTTCACGGCATCATCGAAGCCGAGCACCTTGCCGTTGATCTTGGCCGCATAGGCTTCCGCGTCCTTCTTCAGGAGAAACGGAGCCACATCGCCGTCACCGACCGCGTAGAAAGCCTGGTCGGCGAACAGCTTGATGCCGCGGGTGGTGTCGAAGACATAGGCGACGTTGATTTTCTTGCCCTTGGCCTTGAAATCGGCATAGGCGCCGAGCGTGCAGGCCGCGCTCGCGAACGGCAGGATGCCGGCCTCATCCACCCAGACCTCGCCGGCCTTGCGCGGATCTAAGATCGGCTTCCTGCAGAAGCTGTCCTCGCCGGAGATCTCGTAGTTCGTGGTGCTTGCGAGTTGCGCGTCATAATCGAGCTTCATCTCGGCATAGGCCTTGCGGATGTAGCTATCGTCGACCCACTTCTTCGGATCGAACTCCTTCATGCGGCCAAGGTTTTGCAGCACCTTGACATCTGTGGTCGCAGCCTCGATCAGCGCCGGCTTGATCGTGGGATCGGTGGTCATGTTGCCGCTCGGCCCCAAGAAGATGTAGACGACTTCCCTGCTGATGCCGGTCCACTCCTGGATCTTCTCGGCCGCAAGCTTGGGATTGTCGCGCAGCCACTGGTTGGCGGCGATGATCGCCTTCATGTAGGCGACGACGACCTCCGGATATTTCTCGGCGAAGTCGGTGCGGACGACGATGCCGTGGAAGGTCGGCAAATTGGTCTCGACGCCATCAAAGATCTTGCGCGCGAAGCCGCGGAACGGCAGCAACTCGGCGAAGGGAACAAAGTCGGCATGGGCGTCGATCTTCTTTTCCTGGAGATTGGTCGAGCCGACCTCCGGGCTTTGACTCACGAGCTGGAAGAAGTCGGGCGCATAGCCGCGGTCCTGCATCGCCTTCAGCACCATGCCGTGCGCGGCGGATCCGAAGGGCACGCTGACGAGCTTGCCCTTGAGATCGGCGAGATCGTAATAGGGCGAATCCTTGTGAACGACGATGCCGTTGCCGGAGCCGGAGAGGCTGTAGGCGGCAACGCCGATCAGCCGGCTCTTGCTTTCAGGATTGCTCTCGAAGGTGAAGCCGTTCACGATCAGTGGATAGTCGCCCATCATGCCGATCTGAAGCTTGTTCGCCATCATCGCGTTGGTGACGGGCGGGCCGGACGTGAAATTCTGCCATTCCAGCTCGAACTTGATGTTGGCGTATTTGCCGTCGGTCGGCAGATATTTTTCGAGGAGATGAAGCTGCCGGATGACGACGCCAGCGGTGACCGTATTGGTCGTGGTGTCCTGCGTGCCAATACCGAGGGTGACTGTCTCCGCCCTCGCGGGCTGCACCAGCAGGAGCGCCAGCGAAGTCACCGACATCGCGATCGAGAGCCTGGGAAGATGGCGGACCATTCTCATCCTCATTCGGTTGGATGTGCTGTGGTTGCCATGATTGGGCGAGGGGGCGGGCAGGGCAAATCCGGATTTAGCGCCGCAGTCGATTAGTTGCCGGGAAAGAGCGGTTGCATACTCCTTGGGCAGTTTTGCAGTTGAAAGCCAATTGCATGTGCATCGGTCTTAATCGGACGTCTGCCCGCGCATGTCCTCCAGGATGTCGGGGCGACAGACCACGATCTGCGAACGCTTCGTCTGAACGATTCCCTTCTCCTGCATGCGCTTCAGGCTGATCGTGACCCATTGCCGGGTCGCGCCGACCATGTGGGCGATGTCGGCATGGGTGAACGCGGCCGCGATCACCCGGCCGTCGGCGTCTTCCACGCCATAGAGCTCGACGAGGTGAAGCAAGAGATGCGCAAGGCGCTGGGTGATCGAGCGCGTTCCCAGCATCTGCGCCAGCGCCGAATAGCATTTGCCCTTGAAGGTCAGGCCTTCGATCAGGCCGATGGCGAGGTTGGGGATTTCAGCGGCCAGCGTTCGCAGCTCTTTTCCAGGAAGGTGCACGACGCTGCAATTGCTGGACGCAACGCCCGACCATTGATGCACGGTGCCTTCGAATACTTCGGGCCCGCCGACGAAATTGCCGACATGCCAGTAGGCGAGGGTGATCTCGCGGCCGAGCGGCGAGGTGTAGAAGACGCGGATGCGACCGCTCTCGATCAGCCAGATGCCATCATGCTTGCCGCCCTGGCTGAACAGCGTCTGGCCGCGGTTGAGCACCTTGCGGCGTCCCTGCTTCAGCACCAGTTCCCGCTCGCGCGGGTTCAGCTTGTCCATCAGCGGCGGCGGTCCGCCGATCCACTGCTGGTTCTCGGTGAGCAGCAGCGAGGAGCTTCCGGCAGGCCGGACCGTTGCGGGAACGGTCCCGCGAACCGCATTGGCCGCCTGCAACATCACCTGCCTCCGGATTGTTCAAACCGTTCTAAAGAGGAGCAATGTCCGTGCCAGACGGGAGAGGAAGGGGCGTTCCCACAAAATCTCGAAAACAACCCCATGCAAAGTAGCGCGGCAGCCTGGGGAGACGGTTCCGGGGCGTGCGCTTCGCGTGCGAACGGAGCTTGGGTGGGCGATCCAGTATTCTTGAGGCAGCAAAGGGTACGGATGGGCCGCGGCGTACTGGATTCCCTGCTTTCGCGGGGAATGACAGCGGAATATGTGGTCAGCGTTCACCCATCCTCGACGGAGCGTGATTAACGCTCGGCCAAATTCAGCAAATACGGCTTGGGGTAAATCCCGCGGTTGTGGCCGTCCGAGAACGAGATGTTCAGCCCGTAACCGAGGTCGCCGATCTCGGTGATGGCGATCCCCGGAAAGGCCTGGGGGAAGCGGCCGTCGAAGCGGGCGCGTGTGCAATGGGCGCATTTGCAGGAGAGGCGCAGCAGTTCGGCGGCGAGCGTGACCTCGCCGTCGCGCGTGGTGCGCACGACGAGCGTCGCACGATCGGCGCTTATTGCGTAGTCGGTCACTGTTGGCGCGGCCAGTGCAGTCATGGTCATGGCAAGTCTCCAGTCTGCTTCTAGCCAGCAAAGAATGCGTCGCGATAGCAACTAATTGCCGAGCGGACGTGACAGTCCCGAGGACAGCGTGGCTGCCTCCTCCTCGGTCATTGTCCGCGAAATGTGAAACTAATCGACCGGGAATGGCAGTTCGCCGTTGCGGGAATAGCTCCTCTCCGAAACTTTCCGCAGCATCGGGCAAGCAAGGAGAGACGAACGATGAGCGCTTTTCAGAAGGAGACGGTCCTCTCGGTCAGGCACTGGACCGAATCCCTGTTCAGCTTCACCGCGACACGCGATCCCGGCTTCCGCTTCCAGAACGGCCAGTTCGCCATGATTGGGCTCGAGGTCGACGGTCGGCCGCTGATGCGCGCCTACAGTATGGCAAGCGCCAATCACGAGGAGACGCTCGAGTTCTTCTCGATCAAGGTGCCCGACGGTCCGCTCACGTCGCGGCTCCAGAGGATCAGGGAAGGCGACATCATCCTGGTCGGTCGCAAGCCCACGGGTACCCTGATCACCGGCAATCTCATTCCGGGAAGGCGGCTGCTCCTGCTGTCCACCGGCACCGGGCTTGCGCCCTTCGCAAGCCTGATCAAGGACCCCGAAGTCTACGAGAATTACGAGACCATCGTGCTCGCCCATGGCTGCCGCCAGGTTTCCGAACTCGCCTATGGCGAGCACCTGGTCGACAGCCTGCAGGCCCGCGAATTCTTCGGTCCCCTGATCAGGGACAAGCTGATCTATTACCCGACTGTCACGCGCGAGCCGTTCCGCAATCGCGGTCGCCTCACCGACCTGATTGCGTCGAACCAACTCTTTGAGGATATCGGCCAGTCTGGTCTCGATCGCGACACGGATCGCATCATGCTGTGCGGCAGCCCGGCGATGCTGGAAGAGCTCCACGTGATGTTCAGGGATCGCGGCTTTGCCGAAGGCAGTCACAACCAGCCCGGCCACTTCGTGATCGAGAAGGCGTTCGTGGAGCGGTGAGGGGCAAATCTCTCCCCGACGACAACTAATTGCTATCGCCGGGACCCCCATCTGAACAATCTGATGTAAAGGCGCCGGACCTGCCGGCGAACCAGGAGCAAGCGATGGCACTAGATCAGATCGTCGACGGACTTTCGGAGGTTTCCTGCGATGTGCTGGTCATCGGCGGCGGCACGGCCGGCCCGATGGCGGCGCTGAAGGCGAAGCTCAAGAATCCGAAGGCCAATGTCGTCCTGCTCGAAAAGGCCAACGTGAAGCGCTCCGGCGCAATCTCGATGGGCATGGACGGGCTGAACAACGCCGTCATCCCCGGCCATGCGACGCCGGAGCAGTACACCAAGGAGATCACCATTGCGAACGACGGCATCGTCGATCAGAAGGCGGTCTATAAATACGCGCAGAGCTGTTACAAAATCATCGAGGAGCTCGACAGTTTCGGCATCCGGTTCCTGAAGAATGAGAACGGCGACTACGCCGTCAAGAAGGTGCACCACATCGGCACCTACGTGCTGCCGATGCCAAATGGCGAGACCGTGAAGAAGGCGCTGTACCGCCAGCTCCGCCGTGCCCGTATCCTGATTTCCAATCGCTACATGGCGACGCGATTGCTGAAGTCCGCCGACGGCCGCGTTGCCGGTGCGATAAGCGTCAACACGCGCACCGCCGAAATGCTCGTGATCAAGGCCAAGGCGGTGATCCTGTGCATGGGCGCCGCCGGTCGGCTCGGCCTTCCGACATCAGGCTACTTGTTCGGCACCTACGAGAACGCCGCTAATTCCGGCGACGGCTACGCCATGGCCTATCACGCTGGCGCGGCGCTCGCGAACCTCGAATGCTTCCAGATCAATCCGCTGATCAAGGACTATAACGGACCGGCCTGCGCCTATGTCGCCGGCCCGTTCGGCGCCTACACAGCCAACAATGAGGGCTCCCGTTTCATCGAATGCGATTACTGGTCCGGCCAGATGATGCTGGAGTTCTACAACGAGCTGCTGTCCGGCAAAGGTCCGGTATTCCTCCAACTCAAGCATCTCCATCCCGACACCATCTCGGAGATCGAATCCACGCTGCACAAGGTGGAGCGGCCGACGCGCGGCCTGTTCCAGCAGGGACGCGGCGTCGACTATCGTAGCGAGTCCATCGAGATGCACATCTCCGAGATCGGCTTCTGCTCCGGCCACAGTGCCTCTGGCGTGTTCGTCGACGACAATGCTCGCACCACCGTGCCGGGGCTTTATGCCGCCGGCGACATGGCGAGCGTGCCGCACAACTACATGCTGGGCGCATTCACCAACGGTTCGGTCGCCGGCATCGACGCGATGGAGTTCGCCGACAGCCACGACTTTGCGGAGTTCGATGCGAGCGAGGTGGCGAAGGAGCGCGAGCGGGTGATGGCGCCGACCACGCGCGAGGACGGCATTCCGCCGAACCAGATCGAGTACAAGACGCGGCGTCTCGTGAACGACTATCTCCAGCCGCCCAAGGTCACCCGCAAATACGAGCTCGGCATGCGCCGCCTCGCCGAGGTACGCGAGGACATGCAGGAGCGCATGATCGCCCGCAACGCGCATGAATTGCTCCGCGCGCTGGAGGTGCAGTCGATCATGGATTGCGCGGATATGGCGGCCCACGCCTCGCTCTACCGCGAGGAGAGCCGCTGGGGCCTGTACCACTGGCGCACGGACTTCCCGGAGAAGGACAACGAGAACTGGTTCTGCCACACGCTACTGTCTAAGCAGAACGGCAAGATGACCAGCGAGAAGCGTGCCGTCGAGCCCTATGTCGTGCCGATCGCCGACGAGGAGAAGGACCTCTACGACAAGCAGCGCATCCGGGCGAGCGCCTGAGCCGCCGAACAGCAACGCAACAGGAGATTTGACGATGCCTCTCGCTTCCTATCAGACCTCGGTCCCGGTGGTGGTCGACGACGCCAAATGCATTGCGGACAAGGGCTGCACGGTGTGCGTCGACGTCTGCCCGCTCGACGTGCTGCGTATCAGCGACATGACCGGCAAGGCCTACATGGCCTATGACGAGTGCTGGTACTGCATGCCCTGCGAGGCGGATTGCCCGACCGGCGCCGTTACCGTCAATATTCCCTATCTCCTGAGGTGAGCATGTCGAGCCCGTTCGAATCCTACGACGACCTCGACGACGCCGACGAGCGGCTTCAGGCCGCGGACCCCGCGGAACGCCGCGTCGCCATCATCGCGCTCGGTCATTCCGGGGATCCCGCCGCGGTCGGCCATCTCGCCAACATGGTGTCCGATCCCGATGCCGGCGTACGCCAGCAGGTCGCGATGGCGCTCGGCGAATTCGACGGGCCGGAGGCGGCGAGTGCACTCGTCAAGCTACTGGTCGACCCTGAAAGAATCGTCGCGTCGGCCGCGGCCGACAGCATGGCCGAGTTCAAGGACCCGGCCTGCGCCGACATCATCCTGCCGCTGGTGAGGCATTCCCACGCCTTCGTCCGCATGGGCGCGCTGCGTGCGCTGAAGGAGTTGCGTCGCAAGGACACGCTGAAGCCCGCGCTGGAAGCGCTCCAGGATGCTGATGCTGCCGTGCGCGTGCAGGCGATCGGCGTCATCGGCTTCCTGAAGCTCGAAGAATCGATTCCGGCACTGACCGCGCTGATCCACGATCCCGATGCCCATGTACGACGCGCCGCGGTAAGTGCGCTGGCGTTTTCGCAGATGAAACCGGCGGCCGAGACGATCATTCGCGCGCTGAAGGACGCCGACTGGATGGTCCGCGAGATGGCTGCCGACACCCTGGGTCTCAACGTCAACGGTTCACTCGCCGCCGATCAGCTCATCGCCGCGCTTGCCGACGATTTCTGGCAGGTGCGGCTGAGAGCGATCCGCAGCCTCGGCAAGATGAAGATCGAGCGCGCCGTGCGTCCGATCGGCAATTGCGTCAACCACGAGCAGGCGAATCTGCGCAAGGAAGCAGCGGCCGCACTCGGCGAGATCGCCGATCCCGAAGGGGAGGCGTACCTCGCCGTGATCGCCAACGATCCCGATCCCGACGTACGCAAGAACGCGCGCTGGGCGCTCCAGCAGATCGCGGCGAAGAAGGCGAGAGCCGGCTCGTAAGCATGGGCGTCTTCGATTCACCTCTCCCTACGGGAGAGGTGAACCTCAGTGTCCGGTTTAGTCAATTCTCGCGGCGCTGCAGCTAGAAATGACGTCAAAACCGCTTCGCCAGGTCGGCGAGGCGGCGATGGGCGCCATCGCGGGCGGCGCGGATCGGCTCGGCGGGGCCGGCCGTCGGGCCGATCGGCACGAAGCGCACGTCGTTCACGCCGATGAAGCGCAAGGCCTCGCGCAAATAGGGCGTTGCCATGTCGAGGCGGCCGCGGTTCATCCCGGTCGCATAATCGCTGCCACTCGCCAGGATGACCAGAGTCGGGCGGTCCTTGAGCAGAGGAAAATAGCCCTGCAACGGATCGAAGCGGAACGTCAGCCCCGGCTGGATGATGACGTCGAACCATTGCTTCAGCTTGTAGGGGATGCCGAAATTCCACATCGGCGTCGAGATCAGTACGCGGTCGGCGAGCGAGAAGCGTAACGCCATCCGCTCGGCTTCGGCAAAGCTGTCCCGCTGTGCATCGTTAAAGGCCTGTGCCTTCATGCGCGCATACTTCGCCTCGACGATGGGGCCGACGAACTCCGGCATGCGCTCGCGCCAGAGATCCATTACGTCGACGTCCCAGTCCGGGTGCGCCTGACGAAACCCGTCAAGGAAGACGCGCGCCCCCGCGCTCGACTCGGAGTCGGCGCGCGGCGAGCAGGACAGATGCAGGAGCTTTGCCACTGCTCATCCCAGCGCTCTGATAACGGTCTCGGCCTTGGTGACGACTGCCACGTTCTGCATGGCGAAGTTGACTGAAGCATTGTGCCAGTCGGCGTTCATGGTCGAGCAGCAGTCCTCCGGCACGATCATGAAATAGCCCTTGTCGGCACCGGTTCGCGCGGTGTGCTCGACGGACATGTTGGTCCAGGCGCCGGTGTTGATGATCATGTCACGCCCTGTCGCCTTGAGGATGGTCTCGAGCTTGGTGCCCTCCCAAGCACTCATGCGCATCTTCTCGACCACGAAATCACCGGGCCGCGGCTCGAGGCCGGAGACGGGCGCCGCGCCCCAGCTCCCGCGCACCATCGCTTTGCTGTCGACCAGCCCCTCGAACAATGGCGCGTTCAGCGTGACGCCGGGCGCACCCGGCTCGACCACGAACCAGATATGGATGATGGCAACGCCGCGCCCGCGTGCTGCTTCCGCCAGCCGGCGCACGTTTTCGATCACGTTCTGCTGACGCGCGTGCACGGGGGCGCCGGACTCGGCAAAGGCGCCACCATCCATGACGACGTCGTTCTGAAGATCCTGGATGATCATGGCGCAGCGCTGCGGATCGAGCAGCAGCTCGCCGCTGGTGAGGATCGGTGCTGCTGCCGAAGAGCTGGCACCCGCGCCGCCAGGCTTGCCGCTCATATAAGGCTCGTGCCGCGGCCCCGTTCGGGTCGGGATCGCGTAGACCGAATGAGTTGCGGTGAGATAGAGCGTGCGGAAATCCGGGCCGCCCCAGGCGAGATTGGCCACGAGCTCGGGCACCCGCACCTTGCCGAGCAACTCGCCGCGCGGCGAATAGACCCAGACGCCGCCGGGCGCGGTGACCCAGACATTGCCGTGCTGGTCGCACTTCATGCCATCGGGCAGGCCCGGCTCGAGCTCCGACTTGATGCCGCCTGCGAACACGCGCGCGTTCGACAGGGGGCCGTCTGCGTTGACATCGAACACGCGGATCAGGGCCTGCACGGTGTCATTGACGTAGAGCAGCTTCTCGTCAGGTGAGAAGCAGAGTCCATTCGGCTGATCGAACAGATTGCGCTCGACCACGAGCTGCGGCTCGCCGCCCGGCATGACACGATAGACGCCCTGGAAGCCGAGCTGCCGCGGCCGCTCGACGCCATAGACGGGCATACGTCCATACCAGGGGTCGCTGAAATAGATCGCTCCGGAGGAGTGCACGCAGACGTCGTTGGGGCTGTTGAGCTCCTGGCCCTGAAAATGGGAGGCCAGGACCTCGCGCCGTCCGTCGGCTCGTTCGCGGATCAGCGACGAGGTCGCGTGCTCGCAAACGATCAGGTTCAGCTCGGCATCATAGGTCATGCCGTTGCATTTGTTGGCGGGGCGCTTGACCTCGACGACACCGCGCCGCGCATCCCAGCGCCGGCGCACGTCGCCCGGCATGTCCGAAAACAGCAGGAAGTGATCGGCCGGATGCCAGATCGGTCCTTCCGTGAAATCGAAGCCGGTGCCGACTTGTGCCACCGGCGCGTAGGGGTCGATCAGGTTCTCGAATTCACTTCGCAAGGTGACGTGGGTCATCGGTCAATCCTCAAAGCATGATCCGGAAAAGTGCGAAGCGGTTTTCCGAAAAGATCATGCGCTACTAAGACCATCAGGCGGGGAACCAGTTACGCTGCGGCACCGACTGCACGATCGGTCCGGGCACTTGGTCATGCAGCCGTCCCACGACATTGCCGCCCTCGATCTTGGCGGGGCGGTCGTGCACTGGCAGCAGGTAGCGCGAATTGCTGAGCAGCTTCTTGATGGCCGCCTTCTCGGCGCGCTTGGTCGTGCCGTGATTGCCGGTCGTGCGGGGCTCCCAGTCGTGGATTTCGTGGAAAGGCGTGACGATCTGGTCGTTGAAATCGTAGATCACGTCGCCGCAGATGGTCGCGATGCCGTCGGCTGTGTGGACGATGATGTTCATCGAGCCTTCCGTGTGCGCGTTCGCAGCGTCGCAATAGACGCCGGGCATCAGCTCGATGGGACCGGTAATCTCGAGGTCGAGGAAGCGCAGCGCGCTCTTGGTGTGCAGACGGTCGATCAGATGCTTGATGTCGGGCGCGGGATATTGCGGGTGCATCAGGCCGGAGACCGAATATTCGAGCTCACGGCGGTTGACGACGACCGTCGTGTTCATAGGGAACAAATCGTCCTTGCCGGCGTGATCGATGTGCAGATGGGTGTGGCAGACGAAGCGGACGTCGCCCATGCGCACGCCATGTCGGGCAAGCTGATTCTCGATCATGTGCTCGTGGTACTGCAAGCCACGCATTCCCAGCGTTTCCATGATCTGGTTGGAGCGGTAGCCGGTGTCGACGACGACCGGGTAGGGGCCGCCGAGGATCAGGAAGCCGAGGGTGAGGACGCGGCGGGTGCGGCCGCAGTCGCGGCCCAGAACCAGAAAGCTCGATTCCAGCTCGATATCGCCATAGTCCAGGATCTTGATCTCCAGCGGCATTCTTTCCCCTCCCTGTCTCTGTTCGTGTGTTGCCCCTGCGCTACAGCCGATAGACGCGCATGGCGGTCATTCCAAAGATTGCCTCGCGTTGCGCGGTGCTCAGCGGTGCCGCGGCAGTGCGGAAGGCGTCGATCAACTCGCTATAGCTGGTCCACAATTTCTCGATCGGGAAATTCGATCCGAACAGGCAACGCTCGGCGCCGAAAGCCGCAACCGTGTCGGACAGCACCGCCGCGATGTGCGCGGGATCATTGCGATGGATGAAGGTGCCGAGCCCCGATAGCTTCGTCACCACGTTCGGACACGCGGCGAGGCGAGCCATTCCAGCGCGCCAGGCTGCGCGGCCCGCCGGCGAAAGATCCTCCAGCATGCCGGCGTGCTGAAGGATGAAAGTCACCTTCGGGCAAACCTCGACGAGGTTGGCTGCATCCGGCATTTGCGGCGTGAACACCTGAAGATCGAAGCTCCAGTCATAGTCAGCGAGGTATCCGATGTTGCGGCGGATCGTGGGGTCGAGACAGAGATCAGGCCGGACCGCAAAGCGGTAAAGCGGGTTATCATGCCAGTGCAGCTGCATGCGCACGCCGCGCACCAGCGGATAGCGCTTCAGGCGGTCAAGCTGCGGGCGGACGTCGTCGGCGGCGAAGTTGGCATAGGCGACGATGGCATGCGGCCAGCCGTGCTCATCGGCGGTCTGCTGCAGCCAGGCAGTCTCGTCCTCAAAACGATCATTGGCCCAGTTGGTCTGAACGTAGACCGAGTGGGTGACGCCGGTGCCTTTGAGATCCTCGAGATATTCGTGAATCGGATAGTCGCGCCGGATCGGTTCGTACGGCCCGAAGATGCGGGGCTGCATGGGGCCGATCAGCCAGGGCAGATCGGCCTGGCGCCAGATGTGATGATGGCCGTCGACGATATCGGTCACGCGACTCTCCTTCGTCCCAGCGCCAGCACGTGCGCGACGATCGACGCGCTCGATCCGCCGTCCACGAGATCATCGACGAAGGGCTCGATGGCGACCAGTGCTTCGGTCCGCGGGCGAAAGCCGGGGCTTGTCGCGAGGGGCGTCAGCCAGCTCACCCGCCAGGCACGCCGCGACAATCTTGCGACCGCGTCGCGCAAGCTATCGGGTTTGCCACGCTCCAGGCCGTCAGAAACGACGACCACCACCGCACCACGCGCATAGCCGCCGAAGCGCGGCACGGCAAGGAAGGCTTGCAGCGCGTCGCCGATGCGGGTGCCGCCGTCCCAATCGCTCACGAGATGCGCGGCGGCATTGAGCGCCTGCTCACGGCGCTTGACGCGTAGCGCACGGGTAACGCGGGTGAGGCGCGTGCCGAAGGTAAAAACCTCGATAGTGGGCGCGGCCTGCACCAGCGCGTGCGCGAGCTTCATGTTCTCCTCGGTACGGGCCTTCATCGAGCCGGAGACGTCGATCAGCAGCAAGAATTTTCGCGGTCGCTGCCGTCGCTTGAGGTGTCCGAGCCGCAAAATCTCGCCATCGCTGCGGACGGTGTCGCGCAAGGTTCGGCGCAAATCGGCGAAGGGACCGTGGCGCGCGCGCATGCGGCGATGGCCGCGCCGCTTGGGCAGGCGCCGCGGAGCCTCGCGCGCCAGGCGGCGCAGTGCATCGCTGCTTGATGTGACGGCGAACCGTCGTTCGACCAGAGCCTCGGCGCGCGTGGCTGTCAGCCCGGATTCGCTGGCTTCATCAGACAGCAGCGGGTCCTCGTCGCCGCGGCCTTCCTCTTGCAGCCGGACGGTCTCGTCGTCCTCACCCTCGTCGGTCCGCTCGATCACTTCGCTGCCGCGGAAGTGCAAATCGAACAGCCGGTCGAAGGTGGCGCGGCGTTCAGGCGGCGGGGCCAGCGTTGCGAGGGCAGCCTGCCGGATGTCGCCGAGGCTGCGCGGGCCGAGCAGCTCGATCGCGGCGAGGAAGGACGTGGTCTGTTCCGGCGCGACGGCGAAACCGTTGGCGCGCAGAAGCGCCACGAAGGAGATGAAGACGCGCACCGCGCGCGGCAACTGCAGTTCGGTGCTCATGCGGAAGCCTCCGCAAGCAAGGCGTCAAGTCGTGGCGAGATGAAGTGCAGGTCTTCCTCGTCCTTGAGCGCAACGCCGATCGCGCGCTTGAATGCATCCGGCCAGCGCGCGCCGCCCTTTTGAAGGAGGGTTGCGGCCTCGGCCCAGTCGACGGCCTCGGCGATCCCTGGCGCCTTGCTCAGCGGCTCGCGCCGGAGCTTGCCGACAGCGGCAACCACCGCGCGGGCCGTTGCCTCGGCGACGCTGGAGGCCCGCATCATCACGATGCGCGCCTCGCGCTCGGCGGTGGGATAGTCGATCCAGTGGTAGACGCAGCGTCGGCGCAAGGCTTCATGCAGGTCGCGTGTGCGGTTCGAGGTCAGCACCACGACGGGCCGCTCGGCCGCGCGCACCGTGCCGCGCTCGGGAATGGAGATTTGGAAGTCGGACAGGAATTCGAGCAGGAACGCCTCGAACTCCTGGTCGGCACGATCGATTTCGTCGATCAGCAGCACGGTGGAATCCGGCGCGCGCAGCGCGGCGAGCATCGGACGCTCGATCAAAAACGTCTCGCCATAGATGTCGATGCTCTCGTCGCCGGCCTGGCGGATCGCCAGCATCTGGCGCGGATAGTTCCACTCGTAGAGCGCGGCGGACGCGTCGATGCCCTCGTAGCATTGCAGGCGGATCAGCCGACGGCCGAGCACGGCGGCGATCGCCTTCGCCGCCTCGGTCTTGCCGACACCCGGCGCGCCTTCGAGCAGCAGCGGCTTGCCGAGCGCGAGGCCCAGATAGGCCGCGGTCGCGAGCCCCTCGTCGGCGAGGTAATAGGCCGCGCGCAATGCCTTCTCCAGCGCCTCCGGGCCATCGATGCCGACGATGTTGCTGCGAACGGCCATTGCAAACCTCAGCGCCGCGCCTGCGGCCGCGCGCCGCCCTGGGCCTTGATCGCGCGCAGCACTTTTTCAGGCGTGATCGGCAGATCGTCGATGCGCACGCCGACAGCGTTGAAGATCGCGTTGGCAACGGCGGGCAGCACCGGATTGGCGCACATCTCGCCGGGACCTTTGGCGCCGAACGGGCCATCGGGAGCAGGGCGCTCCAGCACGGCGATGTCGTGCGGGCAGATGTCACCAGGCCCGGGCATCGGGTACTCAACGAAGTCGCGCGGGCCGTGCACGGGATCAGGATAATAAGGTTCCGGCGTCTCGTAGAGCGCGTGGCTGACACCCATCCAGGCGCCGCCGACGAGCTGCTGCTCGACGAGGCGCGGGTTGAGCGCGCGGCCGAGCTCATAGGCCGAATCCATGCGCACCATGGCGACCTCGCCAGTTTCATCATCAACTTCGACCTCGGCGACGAGGCAGGCATGCGCATAGCAGGTCGCCGGCGACATCTCGCCGGTCTCCGGGTCGACGTCGGACAGCGGCACCAGGAAGATGCCGCGACCCGAGATGGTCTTGCCCTGCTTGAACTGCGCTGCGATCGCGACGTCCTTGGTCGAGATCGAACGGTGCGGCGCGCCCTTGACGTGGATATTGCCGCGCCCGTCGGTCTCGAGGTCGGCGGCGTTGACCTCGAGCTCCTCGGCGGCGGCCTCCATCATCACACCGCGGGCTTCGCGAGCCGCAGCCATCACGGCATTGCCGACGCGATGCGTGCCGCGCGAAGCGAACGAGCCCATGCAATGCGGGCCGGTGTCGGAGTCCGCCGTGTCGACATAGACGTCCTCGACGGGCACGCCGAGCGTCTCCGCGCAGATCTGGCGGGTCACGGATTTCATGCCCTGGCCGAGATCGATCGAGGACAGCGCTACCGTGAACTTGCCGCTGGGATTGGAATGCACCAGCGCCTGGCTGGGATCACCGCCGAGATTCATGCCGATGGGATAGTTGATCGACGCCATGCCGCGTCCGCGATGCCGGGTCATCTAGCGCCTCCTGGTGCCGAAGACGGAGGAGAAGCGGGTTGCGCCGTGCGAGGGGGCTGTCGGCCGCGGTGATGGCGGCGGTGCAGGTGGCGGCGGCTCACGCGGCGGCTCGCGGGTGACGGTGGGAGGCAGTCGGTCATAGGTCGTTCGCTGCTGCGCCGTCGCGGCGGGTCGCGCGCGAGATTCTGTTGGCGTCGGCGGAATGACGGCACGACTGCCGCCGCCGTCCTTGCGCGAGGACGCTCGCCTGAACTCTTCGCGGATCGGCCATTTGGCCTTTTCGGCTGCCACCTGCACGCACTCGATCAGCGCCGTGTTCTTCGCCTCGCGCCGATGCGCCTTCATGTCGCCGTCGCGATAGGCGTTGAGGATACGGAACTCCATCGGGTCCATGCCGACGAGATGCGCCAGCTTGTCCATCTGGCATTCGATGGCAAAATCCATCGCGGTGACGCCGAAGCCGCGCATCGCGGTCGCCGGCGTGCGGTTGGTGAAGACGCAATAGACGTCGCCATAGACGTTCGGGATGGTGTAGGGCCCGGGCAAATGCGCGGCGCACTTGACGGCTGCGTAGCTCGACAGTCGCGTATAGGCGCCGCTGTCGAAATAGGCGCGGATCTTGCGGGCGACGATGCGGCCATCGCGCATCACGCCATCCTTGATGTAGATGCGCTCGGCGCCCCGCGGCGGGCCATATTGCATCTCCTCCTCGCGCCCGAACACGTAGCGCACGGGGCGCCCTGTCAGCATCGCCCCGAGGATGGCGAGTGGTTCGGTCAGCGTATCCACCTTGCCGCCAAAGCCGCCGCCGACGGTGCCGCCGATGAAGTGGAAGGTGTTGGAGGGCACGTCCAGGATCTTGGCGCAGGTATCGACCGAGAAGAACAGCGCCTGGGTCGAGGTGTAGACGACGTAGCGGCCATTGGTGTCGGGCGCCGCGATCGCGCCGTTGGTCTCGGTCGGCGCATGCTCGATCGGCGACATCTGATAGCGCTGCTCCAGCACGTGATCGGCCGTCGCGAGCGCCGCGTCCGCATCGCCGAAGCGGAGCTTCTGATGATCGTAGACATCGTGATAAGTGAAGGTGTTCTTGGGATAGGTCTCATTGACCACGGGCGCGCCGGGCTTCAGCGCGTCCTCGACATCGAACACGGTCGGCAGCGGCTCGTAGTCGATCCGCACCTTGGCGATGGCCTCAAAGGCCTCGCGCTCACTGTCGGCAACGATGGCGACAATCGGCTCGCCCTTATAGCGAACCTTGTCGACGGCCAATGACGGCTCGTCGTCCTTGCCAAAATTGATGAGGCTCAACAGGGTGTTGAGATTGCGCGGTACGTCGGCGCCGCGGATGATCCGGCGCACGCCAGTCGAGCGCTCGGCTTCAGTCGTGTCGATGCGGCGCAGCCGCGCATGGGGGTGGGTCGAGCGGACGACTTTCAGATGCAGCATGCCTTGCAGCTTGTGATCGCCAAAGTAGGTCGAGGTGCCCGTGACGTGGCCGAGCATGTCCTGGCGCTGCGTGCCCTTGCCGATCTCCTTGAGATTGTCGTCGCGCTCGTCGGCGAAGATATCCTTGCGCAATTCCAGCATGGCAGATGTCCTCAGGCGCTGGCCCGGCCGCCCGAGGCGGCGAAAATGGCGTTGATGATCGGTTCGTAGCCGGTGCAGCGGCAGATGTTGCCGGAGATCGCTTCCACGATCTCGGCGCGGCTCGGCTGTGGATTACGGTCGAGCAGGGCCTTCGCAGCCATCAGCATGCCCGGCGTGCAGTAGCCGCATTGGGCCGCGAAATTGTCGGCGAAGGCGCGCTGGAGAGGATGTAGGCTCGGGCCTTGCTTCAAGCTGTCGAGCGTTTCAACGGAACGGCCGGCCACGGTCTCCGCCAGCGTCAGGCAGGAGAGATAAAGCTCGCCATCCACAAGCACGCTGCACGTGCCGCAGCCGCCCTGGCCGCAGCCGAATTTCGGCGTCATGTCGCCAATCAGCTCGCGCAGTGCCACCAGCAGATTGGTGCCGCCATCGACGAAGATGGCGACGTCGCGGCCGTTGTGACGAAATTGCAGGGGAGTCTTCGACATGACGGTCTATTCCTGACCCGAGAGAAGGCGACGCAAATGCACACCGACGATCTCGCGGCGATACCAGGCGCTGCCGAGTGCATTGTCGGATGGTGATGTCCCTTCGCCCGCGGCGGATGCTGCGGCGGCGATGGTAGCGGCGTCGAGCGAACGGCCCTCCAGCGCGCGCTCGGCGGCGCGCGCGCGGATCTGCGTCGGCGCCATCGATCCCAGCGCGATGCGCGCGCCGGCGATGCGGCCGCCGCTGATGGGCAGATGCGCCGCGAGGGTGATGACGGAGCCGCCCTTGGGCTTGATGCGGGCGATCTTGCGATAGCGGAAGGCCTCCGCACTTGCCGGTCGTGTACAGGAAACCGACAACACCAGCGTGCCGGCCTGACGCTCGCGCGATTGCAGGAATTCCTCGATCGGGATATCGCGCGCGCCAAAACCGCCTTGCATGGCGACGGTGGCATCGAGCGCAAGCAGGGCGACCGCGAAGTCGCCATATGGATTGGGTGCGAACAGATTGCCGCCGACCGTTCCCATGTTGCGCACTGCAGGCCCGCCGATCGAACGGGCAGGGGCGTGCAGGAAACCGAGATCGCGCTCGGCCAGAATCTTCGCAAAGGTCACGCCGGCGCCGAGCGTGACGCGCGGACCAGATGCGTCGATCCGGGACAGCGCCTGATCGTTGGCGCGCACGACGGTCGAGATCGAGATATCGCCCTCATTCAGTGCGCGCATCACGAGCGTGCCGCCGCCAAGGTAGCGCGCGCTACGGTCCGACGACAGGGCTGCGGCCGCTTCGCTGGAATTCGTAAAAGTCTTCACCGTCACAGACATGGCTACGTGGCCTCCTTCAGATGCCGGCGGATGGCCTCGAAGCCGGCCTGGTAAATGTCTTCCGCGACCTTATGGGTGATGCGGGCCGCGTCCTCGGGTTTCGTCGTGAAGCGCGATTCCCAGTGCCAGAAGGTGCGGTCGCCGTCGGTGACCGGCAGCAGGCGGACATGGGCCACGTAGTTGAACATGGGAATGGGTGTATCGAGAAGGCAGTAACTGAAGGTCTGTTCGAGATCGGAGAGCGCCAGCAACTGCTCGCGCAGCTCCGAGCCGTCCTTCAGCTTGAACCGCCTGATGCAGCCGATCTTGTCGGAGGGGTGTGCACGCTCGATCGAGGTGGTCGCGACCGCCGGATGCCAGCGGTCATGGCCGTTGAAATCGCGCAGCACGGCCCATGCAGCGTCGCTCGGCGCGTCCAGGATCGTGCTTTTGACGATATGCGGCACGGCCGTCACCCTCCGAACACCCGCTTGAGCGCGTCGAAGCCGCCCTGGAATACGCCGCCGCCGATATTGTTGACGAGCTCGGTCTCCCGCTCCGGCGCGCAGTCGAATTCGGCGGTCCACTCCATAAAGGTCTGGTCGCCGTCGGTGACCGGAGTGAGGCGCAGCGTCGCGACATAGTTCTCGACGCCCATGGGAGATTCCAGGATCGAATAGGTGCAGAACATGTCGTAGTCGGAGAGGCCGAGCAGCTTCTCGCGGATGCGGTCGCCGTTGCGCAGGCGAAAATCCCTGACGCAGCCAATTTTGTCGGAGGGGTCGCCGCCCTCGATGCGGCTCTCGGCGATTGCCGGGTGCCAGTTCGGCATGCCATTGAAGTCGCGCACCCGCGCCCAGACGCGGTCGTTACGCGCATTGACGACGGTTGAGACGTAGACGCGGGCCATGATGCGACCTCAACTCTTCTTCCGTGGGCCACGCTCGGCCGGCGGCCCACCTTCGGTGGAGGGCGCGGGCGCGGCGGCCGGCTTGTCGCCTCCACCTCCGCCGCTCTTGCGTGTGGAATCCTTGATGCCCTGCATGTCGCGGGCCTCGCGGATCAGACCCGGCATTTTGGCGAGGCTGCCGCCTTCGACGCCGATGTCGGAGAGGATGGAGTCGATCAAGGGCGCCTGGACGCGGTAGCGCAACGCCGAATCGATCACCTCGTCGGTGGCACTGCGGCCGCCATTGCCACCGCCATGGCCGCTACCGTTGAGGCCGTCGACCTGGAGGATACGGATGCCCTCGATCTTTTCCATCGGCTTGACGCTCTCGCGCACGATGCCTTCGATGCGATCGAGCAGCTTTCTGCGGAACAGCGAGTAGCGCGCTTGATCGGTCAGCACGTTCTCGGCCTCGTTCAGCATCCGCTGCGCTTCAGCCTCGACCGCGGCGCGAACACGCTCGGCCTCGGCGGCAATGCGCGTCTCCTCGGCCTGCTTCTCGGCGAGCAGCACCTCGACCGTCTTGCGCCGCTTGGCGATCTCGCTCTCCCGCGCCGTGACGACGCGTTCGGCCGCTTCCGTTGCCCGCATGCGGGCTTCCTCGGCCGCGGCGCGCGCAGCCGACTCCTCCAGCGACTTCTGATGGATGGCGATGGCCTTTTCCATCAGGACCGTCTCGACCTCCTTCTCGCGGTTCACTTCCAGCTTCCGCAGCTCGCGCTCGCGGCCGATGCGGGCTTCGTCCAGACCCCGGTCGGAGGCAATGCGGGCACGCTCGACTTCTTCGCGTGAGGCAATCTCGGCTTCCTGCAAGGATTGGACGCGCGCGACCTCGAGCTGCTCGATCGCGCGGCGGCGCTCGATACGGGCGGCTTCCAGCGCCTGCTCGCGCGAGACGTCCGTGGTTTCGACCTCCTTGCGCGCGACGATCTCGGCCTGCCTGACCTGGCGGTCGGCGTCGATGCGCTCGGACTTCTTGGTCGATAGCGCGATGACGCGATCCTCATCCGCGATCTCGATCGCCTTCTTCTGCTCGATGTTGAGCACTTCGCGCTTCTTGGAGGAGTTGATCCGCTCGGCTTCGAGCGCGAGGTCGACGCCAATGCGCTGGCGCTCGATGGCGTCGCGCCGCTTCAGCTCGGCCGCCTCCAATACGCCGGTTCGCTCGATTTCGAGCGCGCGGGTCTCACGCTCGGCCTGGATGCGCTCGGCGGCAACCGCTTTCTCCTGCGCGATGCGCGCGGCCTCGATCGCCTCGCGGGAGGCAATGTCGGCTTCCTCGACAGCGCGGTTGCGGGCAATCTCGAGTGAGCGGACCCTCTCTTCCTGGGCAATGCGGGCGGCTTCGGTGGCTTCGCGTGCAGTGACACCGGCGATATCCAGGGTCTGGTTGCGGTCGATCTCCAGCTGCCGCGTATTCTGCTCGGCGGCGATCCGCTCCGCAGCAAGTGTGCGCTCGCGTGCGATCCGCGCGGCCTCGACTGCCCGCTGCGCCTCGATCTCGGCCTCCTGGATGGTGCGCACCTGCTGGATCTCCAGCGCGCGGGTGCGTTCGTCGGACGAGATACGCTCGACATTGACAATCATGGTCTGGGCGATGCGGGCCTTTTCAGTAGCCTCGCGTGCAGCGATCTCGGCCTCATCGACGGCGCGGGTACGCTCGATCTCACGGCGCCTCGTCTCTTCCTCGTTGGCAATGCGGGCGTCGGTCACCACGCGATCCTGCTGGATGCGGGCTTTCTCGATAGCTTCACGCGCGGCGATCTCGGCTTCCTCGACGGTACGCATCCGTTCGATCTCGCGCTGGCGCACCTCGCGTTCGGAGGCGATGCGCGTCGTATCGATCGAGCGCTGGTTGGCGATCCGGGTCTTTTCGACCTCCTCGCGGGCGAGCAGCTCCTTCTCTTCGATGGTCCGGGTCCGCTCGATCTCCTTCTGGCGGGTCTCGCGCTCGGAGGCGATGCGGGCCTCGGCAATCGCCTGATCGTTGGCGATGCGGGCCTTCTCAATGGCTTCGCGCGCGGAAATCTGCGCCTGCTCCGCCTCGGTCTCGCGTAGTGCGCGCTCCCGGGCGACCTCGGTGCGCTGAAGCGCGCGGCGCATCTCGATGTCGCGTTCCTGCTCGAGGCGCGCGGTCTCGCTTTCGCGCTCGATCTCGAGGGCCTGCCGCTCGGCTTCCAGATTGCGCGAGCGAATCTTGATCATCGAGTCCTGCTCGATGTCGTTGCGCAGCTTGCGCTTGGCCTCGATGTCCTCCATCAGCCGCGTCAAGCCCTCGGCGTCGAAGCGGTTCGAGGGGTTGAAGAATTCGAGGTCAGTCTGGTCGAGATCGGTGATCGCGACCGATTCGAGTTCGAGACCGTTCTGGGCGAGGGCTTCGGCGGCGTTGGTCTTGACGCGCGCGACGTAGTCGCCGCGCCGCTCATGCATCTCCTCCATGGTCATCTCGGAAGCAACCGAGCGGATGGCGGAGATGAACTTGCCGGCCAGCAGGGCGTGGAGCTGCTCCGGCTCCATGGTGCGGCGGCCGAGCGTGGCGGCCGCGATCGAGACCGCTTCGCGGGTCGGCTGCACGCGGACGTAGAAGTCGGCCTCGATGTCGACGCGCATGCGGTCACGAGTGATCACGGCGTCCTGCCTGGAACGTATGATGCCCATTGGCAGCACGTTCATGTTGACCGGCGTGTAGTCGTGGATGAAAGGCAGCACGAAAGCGCCGCCATTGATGACCACGCGTTCGCCGAGGAAGCCGGTCCTCACGAACGACACCTCCTTGGACGAGCGGTGGTACAGCCAGTTCACGATGTAGACGCCAACCACGATGACGACGATCGCGACGATCAGCCAGAGGATCAATTCACCGACCAAAATCCCCGACATCTTTCCCTCCCTCGAACGTGTCGGCGTCAGCGCGCGCCGATCGCCTTGAATCTGCGAACCTGGTCCGTCAGCGCCCGCTCCACGGGCAGGCGCTCCATCGAGGACGCGCCGTAGAAGCCGTGGCAGCGACGGGTGTTCTTCATGATGAAATCGGCATCCGCGGGATCCGCGATCGGACCGCCATGGGCGAGCACCAGAATGTCCGGGTTGATACTGAGCGCGGCTGAGGCCCAGGTGTCGATATGCGCCGGGCAATCGGCAAGCTTTGGCGCGGTCTGCGCCCCGATCGTGCCGCCGGTCGTGAGACCGAGGTGACAGACGATGATATCGGCGCCCGCGATCGCCATCGCGGCGGCTTCCTTCTCGCTGAAGACGTAAGGCGTCGTCAGCATGTCCTTCTCGCGCGCTTTCGCGATCATGTCGATCTCCAGCGCGTAGGACATGCCGGTCTCCTCCAGATTGGCGCGAAAAATCCCGTCGATCAGCCCGACCGTCGGAAAGTTTTGCACGCCGGCAAAGCCGAGTGCCTTGAGCTGGTCCAGGAAGGCGTCCATGTCGCGGAACGGATCAGTGCCGTTGACGCCGGCGAGCACCGGTGTGTTGCTGACGACGGGCAGCACTTCGCTGGCCATTTCCAAGACGATGGCGTTGGCATCGCCGTAAGCCATGAGGCCGGCGAGCGAGCCGCGCCCGGCCATGCGATAGCGGCCGGAATTATAGATGACGATGAGATCGACACCGCCGGCCTCTTCGCACTTGGCGGAGAGGCCCGTGCCGGCGCCGCCGCCGACGATCGGCTCGCCGCGCTTTGCCATCTCGCGAAATCGCTTCAGCAGTGCCGCCCGTTCAAACCTGGCCATCGGTCACCTCACCATTCTCCGGCGCGCCCCGGTGCGTCCGAACAGGGTTTTGAACGCACTGACAATCGTGGAGGCGAACTCGGGATCGTTGATGTTGTTCTTGACGCGGATGAGCTGACGATTGCTCGTCTGTCGCACCGTGCGTTCGAGCGCACGGAACAGCGCGGCATCGGCCTCGGGGTCCCAGAACGGCCGTCCCTGCGCATCGAGCGCGGAGACGCCTCCCTCGGGAATGAAGAACCGCACCGGCCCGTCCATCTGGTTGAGCCGCTCGCCGATCCATCGCCCCATGCGCTCGTTCTCCTCGACCGTGGTCCGCATCAACGTGACTTGCGGATTGTGGACGTGGAATTTGCGGCCGCGATAGCGCTCGGGGATGGTGTCGGGCGCGCCGAAATTGACCATGTCGAGCGCGCCCGCAGAGCCGACATAGGGTACGCGGCTGCGGATGATCGCGCCGAACCGGTCCTCGGTGGCCGGAAACACGCCGCCCATCAGGAGGTCGCAGACCTCCGTCGTCGTGAGATCGATAACGCCCGCAAGCTGGCCGGACTCGACCAGCTTCTCCATCGAGCGTCCGCCGACGCCGGTGGCGTGGAAGACGAGGCATTCGAAATCATCGCGCAGATCGGCTGCGATCTTCTGCACCGCCGGAGTAGTCACGCCGAACATGGTGATGCCGATAGCGGGCAGGCTTGCGCTTGCGGCGCGCTCGTTCGCCTCGCCCTGCTCGAGACGCGCCTTGACCATGCCGCCGAGCGCGTTGGCGCCGTTGGCGAGCACCGCGCGGGAGATCGAGTTGAGGCCCTGCACGTCGGTGACTGAGTACATCATCGTGATGTCGGCCGGCCCGACATAGGGGCCGACGTCGCCGGATGCGACCGAGGAGATGATCAGCTTCGGGACGCCGACGGGAAGGGCGCGCATGCCGGGTGCAACGAGCGAGGCCGCGCCCGAGCCACCGGCCGAGATGACGCCGGCGACGTTGCCCTGGCGGCGGAGCCAGCTTGCGAAGGCGTCGGCCATCGCGGTGACGGCAAGGCCGCGGTCGGGTCCGAACACGGCCGATCCGCCACGGCCGTGGTTCAAGGCGATCTCTTGGGCGGAGACGTCGCAGCTCGTGTGCCTGCCGCTGGTGGAGACGTCGACGAGGCGCGTGCGCAGGCCGCTTTCCGCGATGATATCGCGGATGAAGCGCAGCTCAGTAGCTTTGGTGTCGAGCGTGCCGACGACGAGTACGACGGGCGGGCCGGAGGTTTGCGCCGCAACCGGTTCACGCTTGCGCCGCGCCGTTTCGTCGAGGCGCGCGACTTGCGTCGAGAGCGTGCGCGCCGCGGCCTCGATGCGGGCGATCGGAACTGGCTGCGACCAGCGCGTCGGCGGCGTCGGATTGGAGATGTAGATACGGATCGGACCACTCGGACGCGTAGGCTGCGGTGCAGCTTTTGCCTCAGAACCGGCCGCGGGAACATCGATGTCCGCCTCGAGCCCGGCATGAAGCCCAACACCAAGCAGGCGCTGCTGCAAGTCGCGGTCGGCGGCAAGGCGAACGGAATCGATGATGCGATTGATCCGGCCGTTCACCATGATCGCCACGTTGCGCGAGATCGCGGTGGCAACGCCGATGTTCTGCTCAATCACAAGCACCGACATGTCGCCGTCCTCGCCGAGCCGCAGCAGCATCTCCTCGACCTGGGCGACGATGACGGGCGCAAGACCCTCGGTCGGCTCGTCCATGATCAGGAGCTGCGGATTGGTGAGGAGGGCGCGCGAGATCGCGAGCATCTGCTGCTCACCGCCGGAAAGCTGGCCGCCGCCGTGGCCCTTGCGCTCGGCGAGTCGCGGAAACGTGTCGTAGATGCGTTCGACGGTCCAGGCACCACTGCGGATGCCGCCGGCAAGCCGCAAATGCTCGTCGACGCTGAGCGACCGCCAGAGGCGGCGTCCCTGCGGCACATAGCCGACGCCGAGGCGCGCGATATGCGCCGGCGGCCGCCGCGTGATGTCTTCGCCCCGAATACGGATCGAGCCGCCGCTCACCCGCACCAGCCCCATGATCGCCTTGCACAGCGTGGTCTTGCCCATGCCGTTGCGCCCCACAACGGAAAACACGCCGGCATCGAGCGCGAGGTCGACGCCCTGCAGGGCGTGCGAATGGCCGTAATAGACGTCGAGGCCCTTCACCTCGAGCGCCGGCGCGGAACGGCGGACCTCATTCATGGCCGCCTCCCAGATAGAGCTCCTGGACCTCGGGGTCGGACTGGATCTCCTGCGGCAGGCCCTCCTTGAAGATGCGCCCGTTGTGCATCATCGTGACGCTCTCGACGACGCGCAGCGCCACGTCCATGTCGTGCTCGATGATGATGTAGCCGATATGGGCGGGCAACGAGGTCAGGATCTCGATCAGCTCCAGCCGCTCGGTCGGCGACAGGCCCGCGGCCGGCTCGTCGAACAGCACGAAGCGCGGGGCGCCGGCGAGCGCGAGCGCTATCTCGAGCTGACGTTGCTGGCCGTGTGCGAGCTCGGCGACGCGTTGATCCCTGACGTTCGTCAGATGCACCGCCTGCACGAGATTGTCAGCGGCATGCATCAGCGCGTCATTTTGGCCCGGGCGCAGGAACGAGAAGCGCCCGCGCGAGACGCCGCGGCAGGCGAGGTAGACGTTGTCCTGCACCGTGAGGCCGGGGAACAGCGCGGAGATCTGGTAGGTCCGCCGTAGGCCGCGGCGGATGCGCTCATACGGTGGGAAGCGCGTGATGTCTTCGCCGAAGAAACGGATGGTGCCGGAGGAGGGCGGGAAATCGCCGGTGATGCAGTTGAACAGCGTGGTCTTGCCGGCGCCGTTGGAGCCGAGCACGGCGCGCCGCTCGCCGGGCCGCACGGTGATGGTGACGTCGGTCAGCGCAGCGAGCGCACCGAACAGCCGCGTCACGCCGCGCAGCTCGAGCGCTGCTCCGGCGCCGACGGTCGAGAGGCGATGGGCGACGCTATCCATGACCGGATCCTCGACTGGATCCTTGGCTACTCCGCCCACCCGGGCGCGTCGGGGTGGTGCGCTGGCGCCAGCGCTGCCACAGGCCGATGACGCCATCCGACGACCAGAAGACGATGGCGAGGAATCCGAGCCCGATCAGCAGCCGGAAACGGTTGCCGTCGAGCCCGATCTTGACCAGGAAGTCGAGCGCGAAGGTACGCAGCAGCACGAAGATCAGCGCGCCGATGTAAGGGCCGATGGGCCGCGTTATGCCGCCGACGATCGCAATGATGAGAATGTCGATGCAGGCGCCGACGCTGACCGAGCCGGGCGAGATCTGTCGGTAGTTCCAGACCTGCAACACACCGGCCAGCGCGGCGACGAAGGATGCGAAGGCGTAGGCCGCGACGCGATGGGCATTGACGTTGAAGCCGAGCGTCGCCATGCGGCGCGGATTGTCGCGCACGCCCTGCAAGGCAAGGCCGAACGGCGCCCGCGAGATGTATTCGACCGCGAAATAGCACAGCGCGGCAACGCCGAGCACGATGTAGTAGAAGGGAATATCGGCGCGCCAGTTGATGCCCCAGAAGCGCGGCGTGCCGACGTTGTTGATGCCGGTGTGGCCGTTGAAGATCGCCCAGTTCTGGTTGGTGAAGTAGTAGAAGGCGGCACCGATCGCCAGCGTGATCATGATGGTGTAGATGCCCTCGGTCCGCACCGCGAGCGCGCCGCCGAGCGTGCCGAAGGCGGTGGCGAGCGCGAGCGCCATCGGCACCGCAAGCCACCACGGCCAGCCCAGGCTGATATTGGCGTTGTCGCTGGTGCCGAACACGGCGACCATGTAGGCGGCAAAGCCCGCGACGGTGAGCTGCATCAGGCTGACCATGCCGCCATAGCCGGCGAGGAACATCAGGCTCAGCGCGATGGTGCCGAGGATCAGCGTCGTCGCAAAGATCTCGATCAGGAAGAAGCCGTTGGCGATCAGCGGCATGATCAAAAGGATGACCGCGACGATCCAGGCGGCGGGATTGTCGATCTCCGGCCAGCCACGCAATGCGGGCCGGTGCGCGCCGGAGGCGGTGCGAACGGAAACGCGTGCGTCGTGGGTGACCGACATGTCAGCGCCTCGCAAGCAGGCCTTGCGGCCGGAGCGCCAGCACCAGCACCATGATCAGGAAGGTCACGACGATCGCATAGGTCGGGATGTAGACCGAGCCGAGCTGCTCGGCGAGGCCGATGATCAACGCGCCGAGCGCCGCGCCGGGGATCGAACCCATGCCGCCAACGATCACGACGACGAGGGAGGCGAGCAGGAAGCGGATGTCCTCGCCGGGCGAGAGCGATTGAAACGTGCCACCGACGACGCCGGCGATGCCGGCAAGCCCGGCGCCCAGCGCAAACACGAGCACGAACACGACCTGGATGCGCACGCCGGTCGCGGCGAGGATGTCTCGGTCATCGACCCCGGCGCGGATGATCATGCCGATCCTGGTGCGGTTGAGCGCCAGCCACATCGCGATGCCGATCACCACGGAAGCGGCAAAGATGACGAGCCGGACCAGGGGATAGCGCAGATAGACCGGCTCGCCCGAGGATTTGAGCGCTGTGATCAGCGGCAGCTCGACAGGGCCGATCAGCCAGTTCGGGGTCTGGATTTGGTAGAAGTCGCCGCCGGCGGCCCACAGCATCAGGTCGGCAAACACGATCGAGAGCCCGATCGTCACCATGGTCTGGCGCAGATCCTGGCCCTCCATGCGGCGGAAGACGATGACCTGGAGCAGGATGCCGACCAGCGCTGTCAGGATGAAGGCGACGATGAAACTCAGGATCCACGAGCCGGTCGAGGCGCTGATGGCGTAGCCGACATAGCCACCGAACAGATAGAGCGAGCCGTGCGCGAGGTTGACGTTGCGCATCAGGCCGAAGATCAGCGTGAAGCCGCTTGCAACCAGAAAGTAGAGGCCGCCGAGCGTGATGCCGTTGAAGACGGCATTGAGGAACACCCGCTTGCGGCCGATCGCCTCTTCCAGCCCCGGCGGCCAGACTGCGAAGATCAGCCAGAGCGCGAGCGCTATCGCGATGATGACGATCAGTGCCCATGCAGGATGGCGTTCGACAAAGCGGGTCATGGCAGCCGCTCCACCGCGGGCGCGCCGCGCCGACGATCATTCCGATGCAGGTCAGACAGCCCTGAGCAGGCTGCGTACCACGCCATGGACGTGCATCTCCCTGGGCTCGCGATCCTCTGGCGGGATCGCGTTCCGCGCATCCTAGCGAGGACACAAGGAGGGCGTTTGATCGAGAGTATCTTTTCGCGCGCGGCGCTACGCGCGCAAAACCTTGGCGGCGCGGCGATAATCGGTCGGGGCCATGCCGACATTGGCAGCGAAGAAGCGGGTGAATCCGCTCTGCGAGGAGAAGCCGAGATCAAAGCCGATATCGGCGATCGGCGCTTCGCTCGCGACCAGTGCCTCCAGCGCCTGCTCCATGATCAGCGTGTTGAGGTAGAGATGCGGGGTGACGCCGGTCTGGGTCCGGAACAGCCGGTAGAAATGCGGGCGCGACAGGCCGGATTCACGCGCGATGGTGTCGAGCTCCATCTCGGCGCCCGGACTTTCCGACATCAGCTTGATGCATTTGCGCACGCGGAAGTCGGTGACGGCGCCGGCCGCCCGGGCATCGCGGGCGATCTCGGCCTGCTGCCAGCTTTCGTCGTAGCAGATATCGATCAGCCGCCTGAGCTCTGAGTCGAGGCTCGAGAGCGAGGGGGCGCCGCACACCAGCGCGGCGGTCCGTCTGATGTGCTTGTCGAGCGCCGGCGTGCGCTTGAATTGGGTGCGGCCAAAACGCAGCCGGTCGGCGCCGGGCGCATCGGGCGCGAACCACTCGGCGTTGACGTAGAGCACGAAGAAGATCGCGCCGGCGTCGAGATCGGAGGGCAGGAAATTGTGCGGTTCCCAGGGATTGACGGCGACAACGGAGGTTTCATTGAGTTGGAAACGCCCATCGCAAACGTCGATGCACGCAGGCATGCCGCCGACATGGAAGATCAGATGACCCTCGCGATGCGCGTGGATGTTGAAAGGGCGGTTCAACTGGTAGACCGTCGCCCGACCAAACCGGCCATGGAAGACGGCGAGCGCCCGGCTCATGCCATCCCCTCCCGATGTTCTGTTGTTTTGCCGTTAGCGTTCAACAACCGGGGAGAGATTGCAAGGGCGGTGAGATCCGCGCCTCGCAAATCGCTCCCCGGTCGCCGCGGTTGCGAACGTGATTGCGTCAGTACTTCTTACATTCCGGTACTGTACGGCTCGGCAGCCCGATCTTGGCAAACACCGCCGGATCGTAGCCGAGGGTCTGGTTCACGTTCGGAATCACCTTCACGACCTTCGAGAACAGCGCGCCCTTGCCGTCATCGACGACCTCAGTCACGAAGTTGGTGCCGATCGCCTGGCGGTTGGAGTCGAGCTTGATCTTGCCGTTCGGCGCGTCGATCTCGAGCTTGGCCAGCGCAGCCTTGTACTTCGACTGATTATCGCTGAGATCACCGTTGACCTGGCGCAGTGCGAGGATCAGCGCCATGGTCGAGCCGTAATAGTTGGTCGCGAGCAGCGACGGGCTCGGGAAGCGCTTGTTCGGCGGGAAGGCGTCCTGATAGTCCTTCACGAACTTCTGCCAGCCCGGATCCTCCCAGGTGTCGGCCTGGCCGCTCGCTGCCAGCGTGCCGATCAGCGCGTTCTTTGCGTTGCCCTTGGAGGACAGGATGGTCTGGTCGATCATGATCGAGCCGCCCATCAGGTGCGCCTTGCCGCCGGCCTGCTGGTACTGGTTGAGGAAGTTGACGGCGTCGGCGCCGCCCAAGCCAAGATAGATCGCATCGACATCGTCGGGGAGCGCGGCGATGACCGAGGCAAAGTCCTTGGTGCCGAGCGGCACCCATTGCCGATTGGTGACCTGTCCGCCCATGCCGCAGAATTCGAGCACGAGGCCGAACACCTGCGTGTAGATGAAGGAATAGTCTTCGCCGACCGTCGCGATCTTGCGATAGCCCTTGTTCTCATAGGCGTATTTGCCGAGGCCAACCTGCCACTGCGCGCCGTCCATGTTGTAGCGGAAGAAGTTTGGCGCGGGATCGACAAAGGTAGTTTCCTGGGCGCCGGAGGCCGCGTTGATGAAGGTCAGCTCGGGATGGGTTTTCGCGAAATTCTTCACCGCGATGCCTTCGTCGCCGGACAGCGGCGAGAGCAGGATCTGCACCTTGTCCTGCTCGATCAGCTTGCGCACGGCACGCACGGCGGAATCAGGCGTTGCATCGGTCGAGGCGATGATGAATTCGAGTTCCTTGTCGCCGACCTTCTTGCCGAGCACGTTGAGCGCCGTCTGATGGCCGCGGATGCCGTCCTCGCCGAGCACGGTGTAGGTGCCTTCGAGGGTTGCGGTGACCCCGACCTTGATCTTCTCCTGAGCCATGGCTGCGCCCGAAAGCAACAGGCTGCTCAGCGCGATAAGTCCCACACTGCCTTTCAACATTGCTCTCCTCCCTTTAGTCGTCATTTTTGTCGTCATTATTTGACGGTAGCTGGTCGGCACGACGCTCACGGTTCTTGAATGAAGGCTAACCGAACTCGGATGCAGCGCACGCGTCGGAGCCATGCGTGGCTTAACGGGCAGTCTCATTTTGAATGTTGCGTCGCAAATGGTTCCGCGGTGCAATAGGCGAAGGAATGCGGCGTGGTTGAATCGCATGCTGCCCAGTGGCGGAGCGCCCGCAAATGGTGTTTTTGGTGCTGGGGAGCGGCGCTCCTGCCGTGTCGCGCGGGTGACAACGAACGAGAAAAGGACCGATGCAATGAACTCGGAAACGGCCAGAATGACACTGACGGCGAAGGATGTTTTGCCGGAGGACGGGACGCGCGGCACGCTGGTCGGCCGCGTCTGGCTGCCGCAGGTTAATGGTCCTGCCGTGGTCGCGGTACGTAGCGACGGCGTGTTCGACATCACAGCGCGGTTTCCGACCATCAGCGCGTTGTGTGAGGAGGCCGATCCGTCAAAGGCTGTGCGCGAGACCAGGGGCGAGCGGATCGGCGATCTCGAGGCGATCGCGGCCAACACGCCGCCCGACCAGCGCGATCGGCAAAAGCCCTGGTTGCTCGCGCCGGTTGACCTTCAAACCCTGAAAGCCGCCGGCGTGACCTTTGCCGTCTCCATGCTGGAGCGCGTGATCGAGGAGCGGGCGAAGGGCAACCCGGCGTCGGCCGAAGCGATCCGGAAAGAAGTGACCCGGCTGATTGGCGACGATCTGTCTAAGCTCAAGCCCGGCTCGGACGGGGCGATGCGGCTGAAGCAGGTGCTGATCGAGCAGAACGCCTGGAGCCAGTATCTCGAGGTCGGCATCGGCCCCGATGCGGAGGTTTTCACCAAGGCGCCGGTGCTGTCGTCCGTCGGCGCCGGCATGGATGCCGGGCTGCATCCGAAATCGACCTGGAACAATCCGGAGCCGGAGCTGGTGCTGTTCGTGTCGAGCCGCGGCAAGATCGTCGGCGGTGCGCTCGGCAATGACGTGAACCTGCGCGACTTCGAAGGGCGCTCGGCGCTGCTGTTGTCGAAGGCCAAGGACAACAATGCCTCCTGCGCCATCGGCCCGCTGCTGCGGCTGTTCGACGACACCTTCTCCCTCGATGACGCACGCAAGCTGGACATCAGCCTCAGCGTGATGGGGCAGGACGGATTTGTGCTCAACGGCCATTCCTCGATCAGCAAGATCAGCCGCGATCCCACTGATCTCGTCGCGCAGACGATCGGCACCGTCCATCAATATCCTGATGGCTTCGTGCTGTTCCTCGGCACGATGTTCGCGCCGGTCGAGGATCGCGATGCGCCGGGGCAGGGGTTCACCCACAAGCACGACGACATCGTCACGATCGCAGCCCCCGCGCTCGGCAAGCTCACCAACCGCATGCGCACAAGCGACGAGTGCGAGCCCTGGAGCTTCGGCATCGGCGCGCTGATGAAGAACCTGGCGCAACGCAAGCTGATCTAAGCCAATGACGACTTCGGATCGGAGCACCGACTCGTTCGGCTCCAGGCCAGGTGTGGTTCACCACCGACACCTGGCGTTCCGACGGGCATGAGGAACAGCTGGTGAGGGCCATCCGTCCATTCAGGCGAAAGCCGAGTACCGCGACAGCCGAAAGAAGGGTTCGACATCGTACGTTGGATCGATGGCGAGGCGGGCAAGTTTTTCGCCGATAGCAGGCGCAAACTTCGCGCCGTGACCCGAACAGGGCGAGGCGACGATCAGCCGGGAATTCGGCCATCGATCGATGATGAACTCCTGGCCGTTGTCCGGTCGGTGGTCGGCTGGCAGAGTGTTGGTGTAGAGGCAGATGTCGCGATCGACGATCGGACCGGAAGCGCCCGGGACGAGCTCGGCTAGCGCTTTTCCGACCGGCAACAATTCAGCATCGGTCGCCGGCCGGTCCCAGTCGTCGGCGTCCACCTTCGGTCCATGATTATGGGGTGCCGCTTTCACGCCACGCAGTTCGAAATCCGGGAAACCATACACGACATCGTTGGGGCCGCGTTCAAGGATGAACAGTGGAAAGCGGGCGGGTGACACGGTCTCGGGTCGGATGGCCTTAAACCAACCCACGGCCTGCCGCGTCACTTCGAGAATCGGAGCGATCTTGGGCAGGGCGCGGCCGAGCCATGGGCCAAGAGTGAGGATGACCTGCCGGGCGAAAACCTCCCGGGTCTTGGTGCGCACCATGACGCCGTCCGGACGACAGTCGATCTGCGCAGCTTCCGGAAAAATCCGCGCGTCGGCGCGCGTTCGCATGATCCTGAGGGCGACTTCGGCCTTTAGAATGGCCCCACCGTCCTGCACGACCACATCCCAGTCGGCAGGTAGAGCAAATGCGGGGAATTCCCGGTTTGCCGTAGCGGCCGACCAAGTGGGATCCGCATGGCCCTTCGCTATCGCCGCAGCGCGCGAGGCCGCGACCATCGCCGATCCGGGCCGGCCGGCCTCCAGAACCGGAGACGGTATGAGAATTGTTTTGCCGGTGTCGGCCTCCAGCCGCTTCCAGCCCGCAAGGGCTGCGTCGCTCAGATCGGTATAGTTGTCATTCTCGAAGTTGAAACGTCGGAACACCCGACATGAACCGTGAGAGGAGCCGCGATTATCGCCGGGGCCAATCGGGTCGAAGCCCAGCGCATCAACGCCGGCGTTCAGCAATGCGTCGAGCGCCGCGCTGCCCATGAGGCCGAGCCCGATTACGGCGACATCGCACGTCCGCATTGCTCCACCTTCCGACCGGTGCGCACAGCGCTAACAGAGTTCAAACTATACTGAGCCCTTCGATAGGCGACTCCACATTTTCGCGTTCGTCTTTTTGTCGTGTTTGGGGGGAAAATCGCGCGTAGCGAGCGCGCGTGAAAAAATTTTGAGGATCAGTCATATAGTCAAATAATATGACTATACGGCACCAGACTTCCGTGAAATAGTGCCTCCCGCCGCCCCGAGGGGCGGTCTAGCAGGTGCCATAATACCAATTGGCATCCGAGATAAACATTTTTTTGGGAGACACGCCTGATGACCCTCAAAGCCCTCTTTGCGGCCAGCGCCACCGCCGCACTGCTGCTTTCGCTGCCGGCCAATGCCGGCCAGCTCACCATCGGTTTTTCGCAGATCGGATCGGAATCCGGATGGCGCGCCGCTGAGACCTCGGTCTCCAAGCAGGAAGCGGCCAAGCGGCAGGTCAACCTGAAGATCGCCGACGCCCAGCAAAAGCAGGAGAACCAGATCAAGGCGATCCGGTCCTTCATCGCGCAGAACGTCGATGCGATCTTTCTCGCGCCGGTCGTTTCGACTGGATGGGACGCGGTGCTGAAGGAGGCCAAGGAAGCCAAGATCCCGGTCGTGCTGCTCGACCGCGACATCGATCCGTCGGGCAAGGACCTCTATCTGACCGCGGTCACCTCGGACAGCGTGCACGAAGGTGCCGTCGCCGGCGAGTGGCTTGCCAAGACGGTCGGCGAGAAGGCCTGCAACGTCGTCGAATTGCAGGGCACCGTCGGCGCCAGCGTCGCCACCAACCGCAAGAAGGGCTTTGACTCCGTCGTCGCCAAGCATCCGAACCTGAAGGTGGTACGCAGCCAGACCGGCGACTTCACCCGCGCCAAGGGCAAGGAAGTGATGGAGAGCTTCATCAAGGCCGAAGGCGGCGGCAAGTCGATTTGCGCCGTCTATGCGCATAATGACGACATGATGGTCGGCGCGATCCAGGCCATGAAGGAAGCCGGTCTCAAGCCCGGCAAGGACGTCCTGACCGTCTCGATCGACGCGGTTCCCGACATCTTCAAGGCGATGGCCGCAGGCGAGGCCAATGCCACTGTGGAGCTGACGCCGAACATGGCTGGGCCCGCGCTCGACGTCATCGCCGCCTTCAAGGACAAGGGCACCGCTCCGCCGAAGTGGATCCAGACCGAATCGAAGCTCTACACCGCCTCCGACGATCCGCAGAAAGTCTACGACAGCAAGAAGGGCCTCGGTTACTGAGCCCTATCGTGCGCCACTGTGGCGGGCGAGCATGATCCGGAAAAGTGTGTAGCGGTTTTCCGACCAGATCATGCTCAAACTAGACGCTCCGGTGGCGCACCCCCGTTCGAAACTGCTAAGCGTGGTGAATTGGCTGGACGTCCGCAATCCCACAAGCGGACGCCGGCGGGAGTGACGTCGCAATGGAGACCGGCCCGGATTCTGCCCCTTGTCTGCTCGAGGTGCGTGGGATCAGCAAGAGTTTTGGTGCTGTGCGCGCGTTGCAGGACGTCGATTTCACGCTCCGCGCAGGCGAGATCCATGCCCTGCTCGGCGAGAACGGCGCCGGCAAGTCTACGCTGATCAAAGTGATCACCGGCGTATTCCCGCGCGATGCGGGTATCGTTCGGCTCGGCGGCGTCGAGGTTGCGCCGCGATCGTCGAAGGCGGCGCTCGAGGCAGGTATTGCCACCGTCTATCAGGAAGTAAACTTGTTGCCCAATCTGTCGGTGGCGCAGAATCTGTTTCTCGATCGGCAGCCGATGCGCTTCGGCATCGTCCGCGAAGGCGAAATGCGCCGGCGAGCAAAGGCGTTGCTTGCCGAATTCGGCCTCGACATCGATGTGGCGGCGCCTCTCGGCAGCTACTCCGTCGCGATCCAGCACGTCACTGCGATCGCCCGCGCCGTCGATTTGTCAGCGCGCGTTCTCATTCTCGACGAGCCGACTGCGAGTCTCGATCGTCATGAGGTCGACATTCTCTTCAAGATCATGCGCCAGCTTGCCGGCCGCGGCATCGGCATCGTCTTCGTCAGCCACTTCCTCGACCAGGTCTACGAGATCTCCGACCGCATAACCGTCCTGCGCAATGGCCGCCTGGTCGGCGAGCGCGAGACCGCATCACTGCCACGGCTCGACCTGATCCGCATGATGCTCGGCCGCGAGCTTGCCGAGACCACCAGCGTACGCGCGGCTGCGAGGGAGCATCAGGCGCGCGAGATCTGCGCGAGCTTCGAGAACTACGGGAAGGCTGGTCACGTCGCGCCATTCAATCTGGAGCTGCGCCATGGCGAGGTCGTGGGTCTCGCCGGCCTCCTGGGCTCGGGGAGGACCGAGACGGCGCGGCTGGTGTTCGGCGCTGAGCGTTCCGATCAGGGCCAGGCGAAAGTGGAAGGTGCCCCCGTCCGGCTGCAAACTCCGCGCGACGGCGTCCGCCACGGTTTTGGCTATTGCCCGGAGGAGCGCAAGACCGAAGGCATCGTCGCCGAGCTCACGGTGCGCGAGAACATCGTGCTCGCGCTCCAGGCCAAGCGCGGCCTCTATTTGCCGCTGTCGCGCCGCGAGCAGGATGAGATCGCCGCGCGCTTCGTAAAACTGCTGGACATTCGTCCGCCAGATCCCGAGCGTCCGGTCGGCCTGTTGTCAGGCGGTAATCAGCAAAAGGTGCTGCTGGCGCGCTGGCTCGCGACCTCGCCGCGGCTCCTTGTGCTGGACGAGCCGACCCGCGGCATCGATGTCGGCGCGCATGCCGAGATCATCCGCCTGATCCGCGAGCTCTGCGACGACGGGCTGGCGCTGCTCGTGATCTCCTCCGAGCTCGACGAGATCGTCACCTATTCGGATCGCGTCGTCGTGCTGCGCGATCGCGCCCATGTCGAGGAGCTGCAGGGCGAGGCGATCGACGTCTCCAATATCTTGGCGGCGATCGCCGCCGATGGCAGTGCCGTGGCGCAGGAGGGCAGGCCATGACCGCTCTTCTGCCGCGCCGGGGCCTTGCCCAGATCTTTGCGCTGATCGTCATCCTGGCGGTCGACCGCGCAGTCTCGCCGCAATTCTTCGATCTGCGCTTGCAGGACGGGCGGCTGTTCGGCAGCCTGATCGACGTGCTCAACCGCGGCACGCCGGTGGCGCTGCTCTCGCTCGGCATGGTGCTGGTGATCGCGACACGCGGCATCGATCTTTCGGTTGGCGCGGTCATGGCGATCTCCGGCGCGATCGCAGCGAGCCTCGCCGACAGTCATGGCTTGCCGGTAGTGCTCGCGGCTGCGCTCGGTGCGGGACTCGTCTGCGGCCTCTGGAATGGCTTCCTCGTCAGCATCCTCGGCATGCAGCCAATCGTCGCGACGCTGATCCTGATGGTTGCCGGCCGCGGCATCGCCCAGCTTATCACCGAGGGCCGCATCGTGACCTTCACCTCGCCCGATCTGGTCTGGCTCGGCAACGGCGCCATCCTCGGCGTTCCCGTGCCGGTCGTGATTGCCCTGGGGATGCTGATCCTCACCGGCGCCGTGGTGCGCGGCTCCGCACTCGGGCTCCTGATCGAGGCGACCGGCGGCAATGCGCGCGCGAGCGAGCTTGCCGGTGTCGGCACCCGCGCCATGATTTTGGCCGTCTATGTCTGGTGCGGCGTGTGCGCGGCGCTCGCCGGCGTGATCGCCGCAGCCGACATCATGGGGGCTGATGCCAACAATGCCGGTCTTTGGCTCGAGCTCGATGCAATCCTGGCCGTCGTGATCGGCGGAACCTCGCTGTTCGGCGGCCGCTTCAGCCTCTTGCTCGCCGTGCTCGGCGCGCTCATCATCCAGACGATGAACACGGGCATTCTCTTGTCGGGCTATCCCCCGGAATTCAACCTCCTGGTCAAGGCCGTGGTCGTGCTGGCGGTGCTGCTGTTGCAATCGCCGAAGCTGACCGGTATGGCCGGCATCATGGCGCGTATCCGAGGGACGAAAGCATGAAAGGCCTGTCGCCCGTCCTCATCACGGCCATCGTGCTCGTCGCGGGCTTTGTGCTTTGCGCGCTGCAATTTCCCAACATTGCCTCGACCCGCGTGGTCTGCAATCTCCTGACCGACAACGCCTTCCTCGGTATCGTTGCGACCGGCATGACCTTCGTGATCATCTCGGGCGGCATCGACCTGTCGGTCGGCTCGGTGATCGGCTTTACCACCGTGTTCGTCGCGCTTGCAATCGAGCGCTGGGGCATGCCGCCGCTGGTCGCCTTCGTGGCGATCCTGGCGCTGTCCGCGGCCTTCGGCGCGGCGATGGGCGCCGTCATCCATCTGTTCGACCTCCCGCCGTTCATCGTCACGCTGGCCGGTATGTTCCTCGCGCGTGGCGCGAGCTTCCTGCTCTCGACGGAATCGGTGCCGATCACCGCGCCGATCTATTCGACGGTCTCGGACTTTGCGCTGCGACTACCAGGGGGCGGCCGATTGACGGCGGTTGCGATCATCATGCTGGTCATCGTGATCGGCGGAGCGTTGCTGCTGCAGCTCACCCGCTTCGGCGCCAATGTCTATGCGCTTGGCGGCAGCCGGATCACGGCGAGCCTGATGGGTGTTGCCGTCGGCAAAATGACTGTTTGCATCTACATGCTTTCGAGCCTGCTTGCAGGCATCGCCGGCATCGTCTTCTCCTTCTACACCGGCGCCGGCTATTCGCTCTCGGCCGTCGGCGTCGAACTCGATACCATCGCGGCGGTGGTGATCGGCGGCGCGCTGCTCACGGGCGGGCAGGGCTCGGTGGTCGGAACGTTCCTCGGTGTCCTCATTCAGGGTCTGATCCAGACCTACATCAATTTCGACGGGACGCTGTCGAGCTGGTGGACCAAGATCGCGACCGGGGTTTTGCTGTTCGCCTTCATCGCCTTGCAGCAGGTCATGATCGCGATCGCGCGCCGGCCAGCCGTGAGATCCGCGGGAGCCACGTCATGACCTCGCGCATCGTCGTCATCCCGACGCGGCGGGCCCATTCCAACCACGCGGAAGTGTCCCGCTCGATCGGAATCGACATCATCGCGGGTCGCTATGCCGAAGGCACGCGGCTGCCTGGTGATGCCGAGCTGACCTCGATGTTCGGCGTCTCACGGCCGGTGTTGCGCGAGAGCGTGAAGACCCTCGTGGCAAAAGGTCTGCTCACCACCAAGGCGCGGGTTGGCACAGTCGTGCGCGAGCGCGGCGCCTGGAACATGTTCGATGCCGACGTGCTGGCCTGGCATCTCGACGCCGGCATCGACAAGCGCTTCCTCAACGACCTCGCCGAGATCCGTCTTGCGGTCGAGCCACGCGCGGCGATGCTCGCGGCCGCGCGGCGCTCGGAGGAGGACCTCGCCGAGCTCAAGCGCAGCATGGACCGCATGCGGCGGGAGGCCTCGGATTCCGCCGCCTTCGCCGACGCGGACCTCGCCTTGCACGTTGCCGTGGCGCGGGCATCGGGCAATCTGTTCATGCGCTCGATCGGCCATGTCATCGAAGCCGCCTTGCGCGCGTCCTTCCTGCTCAGCGCGCCGGTCGAGGTCGAGGATCGCGACACGGTGCTGCTCTGGCACCAGAAGATTGTTGATTCGATCGCGGCGGGCGACGTCGAGGCCGCCTCGGCCGCCATGGTCTTCGTCATCCACAATGGCATGAGCCGCCATGAAGGCACGGTGATCGAGACGGCGCCGGCCGAGGTGGCGCCCTCGGCTCAATCTGGAGAATAAGCGTGACGGAACTTCGCATCGCCATCGTTGGCTTCGGCAAGATCGCGCGCGACCAGCACGTCGCCGCGATCGCGGCAACGCCGGGCGCAACCCTTGCCGCCATCGCAAGCCGCAATGCTTCGCTGCCGGACCTGCCGCATTTCGCCAGCATCGAGGAGCTGCTCGCAAAGGGGCCGCCGATCGATGCGGTATCGCTGTGCACGCCGCCGCAAGTGCGGCGTGTGCAGGCCGTCGCGGCGCTTGCCGCCGGCAAGCATGTGATGCTGGAGAAGCCGCCGGGCCTCAGCCTCGGTGAGCTCGACCCGCTGGTCGCGATGGCGATGGGCGCGAAACGGACGCTGTTTGCGACCTGGCATTCGCGCTTTGCCCCCGCCGTCGAGCCGGCGCGGCAATGGCTCGCCGCGCGCAGCATCAAGTCCGTGCACATAAGCTGGAAGGAAGACGTCCGCGTCTGGCATCCGGGGCAGGGTTGGATCTGGGAGCCGGGCGGGCTCGGCGTGTTCGATCCCGGTATCAATGCGCTGTCGATCCTGACCCGCATCCTGCCGCGTCAGGTGTTCGTGACGGCGGCGGAGTTGTCCTTCCCCGCCAATCGCGAGGCGCCGATTGCGGCGAATCTGACACTCTCCGACGCAGGCGGTCTGCCGATCACGGCCGAATTCGACTTCCGACAGACCGGCCCGCAGAGCTGGGACATCGTGGCCGAGACCGATCAGGGCCGGATGATGCTTTCGGGCGGCGGCGCCCGCATGGCCGTCGATGGCAAAGTGCTTGCGGAAGAGCCGGAAGCCGAATATCGCGGGCTCTACCGGCGTTTCGTCGAGCTTGCGGCGACGGGCGAGAGCGATGTCGACCTGACGCCGTTCCGTCTCGTCGCCGACGCCTTCATGCTTGGCAAGCGCAACGTCGTCGAACTGTTCGTGGAATGATCATGGCAGGCAGCAGCATCACAAGGGGCGTCTTCGGAACTCTGCCGGATGGCCGCGCCGTCGAGCGCGTGATGCTGCGCGGGCAGGGCGGTTTCGAAGCACGCATCATCACCCATGGTGCGGTGATCCAGGCGCTGATCGCCCCCGATGCCAAGGGCGCGACCGACGACGTCGTGCTCGGCCATGACGATTTTGCGGGCTATCTCGCCGAGCGGAAGTTCTTCGGCGCGACCGTCGGGCGCTATGCCAACCGTATCGCGGACGCGCGCTTCGTGCTCGATGGCGAGACGGTGCAGCTCGCCGCCAACAACGGCCCGAACGCGCTGCATGGCGGTCTGGACGGCTTTGATCGCAAGCTCTGGCAGATCGCCGATCTCGCTGACGGCGCGGAGCCCGTGGTCACGCTCACTCATACAAGCGAGCACGGCGAAGAGGGCTACCCGGGCCGGCTCGACGTTCGTCTCACCTATCGGGTGACCGGTCCTGCCGAACTGTCGGTCGGCATGGAGGCGCGGAGCGACCGCCCGACGATCGTCAATCTCACCAACCACAGCTTCTTCAATCTGGAAGGAGCGACGTCGGGAACGCCGATCCTCGATCACAAGCTCATGGTCGCCGCCGATCATTTCCTGGCGATCGATCCAACTGCGATCCCGCTGGCCGGGCCGCCGCACGCAGTTGCCGGAACGCCGTTCGACTTCCGTGAGGCCACTGCGATTGGTGCGCGGATCCGGCAGAATGACCAGCAGTTGCGCAACGGCAGGGGCTATGACCACACGTTCTGCCTTCCGCGTGACGGCAGCTTGCGTCTCGCCGCGCGCGTGGAGGCGCCGCGCTCGGGGCGCATCATGGAGCTGTTCACGGATCAGCCGGGCTTGCAGGTTTATTCCGGCAACTACCTCGACGGCTCGGTGGCGGGCAAGGGCGGCCGGCTGTACCGACAGTCCGACGCGCTGTGCCTCGAACCGCACATCTGGCCCGATTCGCCGAACCGACCGGATTTCCCGAGCCCGCGTCTTGCGCCCGGCAGCGTTTACAAGCACCACACCGTGTATCGTTTTGGGGTGAGCTCACCATGACCGAGCAGGTGCCGACCTCTGTTCTCTGCGCCGAGCATTGCCATCTCGGCGAGGGCCCGACCTATGACGTCACCACCGATACCGCCTGGTGGTTCGACATCCGCGAAGGCCGCCTTTATGAGGCCGCTCTCGCTGGTCGCAATATTCGCGTCCATGCACTCGGCCGGATGGCAAGCGCGCTCGGCCGCATCGATGCGGAGCGGCAGCTCATCGTGGCCGAGGATGGCCTCTACATCCGCAAGCTCGCTGATGGCGCGATGACGCTCTATCGCCCGCTGGAGGCCGACAACCCGGGCACGCGGTCGAACGACGCACGCGTGCATCAATCCGGCACGTTCTGGATCGGCACCATGGGCCGCAAGGCGGAAGCGGGCGCCGGCGCGATCTACGCGCTCCATCGCGGCAAGATCTCGACGTTGTTTCCCGGCATCAGCATTCCGAACTCGATCTGCTTCTCACCGAACGGCACGATCGGATACTTCGCCGACACCGCGCGTCACGTGCTCTATCGCGTTCCGCTCAATCCGGCGACGGGGTTGCCGCGCGGCGAGCCGGAGGTGCTGCTGCGTCACACCGGCGTCGGCGGTCTCGATGGCTCGGTGGTCGATGCCGACGGGTTGATCTGGAATGCGCGCTGGGGCGGGGCCTGCGTCGACGTCTATAGTCCCGAAGGCGAGCGCTTGCGCTCGCTGGTGGTGCCGGCGCGGCAGTCGAGTTGTCCCGCCTTCATCGGGCCGGATCTGTCTCGCCTTCTTGTCACCTCGGCGTGGCAGGATATGGATGCGGCGGCACGCGCCGCCGATCCTCAGGCTGGTTGCACCTTCATCCTCGAGGCTGCCGCGCGCGGTCGCGCGGAGCCCGACGTCAAGCTCGAATAGGAGATCCAAAGCCCCACAACACACCGAGTTCTGACTACAACGACGAACGTTCTTACACCCAAGGGAGTGAACCATGCTGAAACTGAAGACGACCGTACTTGCGCTCGCATTTGCGAGCGCCGCCGCGATGGCCTCATCGGCCCCGGCATTGGCCCAGGACAAGCCGACCGTCGGCATCGCCATGCCGACAAAGTCGTCGGCCCGCTGGATCGATGACGGCAACAACATGGTCAAGGTGCTGAAAGAGCGCGGCTACAACACCGATCTGCAATATGCCGAGGACGACATTCCGAACCAGCTCTCGCAGGTCGAGAACATGGTGACGAAGGGCGCCAAGGCGCTGGTGATCGCGGCGATCGACGGCACCACGCTGTCGGACGTGCTCAAGCAGGCCAAGGCCAAGGGCATCACCGTTATCGCTTATGACCGCCTGATCCGCGGCACGCCGAACGTCGACTACTACGCGACCTTCGACAACTTCCAGGTCGGCGTGCTCCAGGCGGAATCGATCGTGCAGGGACTCGGTCTGAAGGATGGCAAGGGTCCGTTCAACATCGAGTTGTTCGGCGGCTCGCCCGACGACAACAACGCCTACTTCTTCTACAACGGCGCGATGTCGGTGCTGCAGCCTTACATCGACAGCAAGAAGCTCGTCGTCGTGTCCGGCCAGATGGGCATGGACAAGGTCGCGACCTTGCGCTGGGACGGCGCCACCGCGCAGGCCCGCATGGACAACCTGCTCAGTGCCTACTACGGCAACAAGAAGGTCAATGCCGTGTTGTCGCCGTATGACGGCCTCTCGATCGGCATCATCTCGTCACTGAAGGGCGTGGGCTACGGCAGTGCCGACCAGCCGATGCCGATCATCAGCGGCCAGGATGCCGAAGTGCCCTCGATCAAGGCGATGCTGCGCGGCGACCAGTATTCGACCATCTTCAAGGACACCCGCGACCTCGCCAAGGTGACCGCTGATATGGTCGACGCAGCGCTGGCCGGCAAGCAGGTCACGGTGAACGACACCAAGACCTACGAGAACGGCGCCAAGACCGTGCCCTCCTACCTGCTCAAGCCCGTCGTGGTCTACAAGGACAATTGGGAGAAAGTTCTGGTTGACAGCGGCTACTACAAGAAGTCGCAATTCCAGTAAGGTGCTGCCTACTCCCTCTCCCCGCTTGCGGGGAGAGGGTTGGGGTGAGGGGGAGTCTCCACGAGGGTGGGATAGATGGTGTCGTGGAGACTCCCCCTCACCCGAAATCCGCGCTAAGCGCGCATTTCGATCTCTCCCCGCGTCCGCCATTGCTGAAGCTTTGGCGGATAGGCACGGGGAGAAGTGAACTAAAGACGGGACACGAAGCCATGACGGCAATGTTGGAAATGCGCGGCGTCAGCAAGAGCTTTGCGGGCGTGCAGGCGCTGCGTGACGTCAATTTCTCGGTCGAGCCCGGGCAGATTCATGCCCTGGTCGGCGAGAACGGCGCCGGAAAATCCACACTGATGAAGGTGTTGAGTGGGGTCTATCCCCACGGCAGCTACGAGGGAACCATCGTCTTCGAGGGCGAGGAACGCCGCTTCCGCGACATCAATGATTCCGAGGCGCTCGGCATCATCATTATCCACCAGGAGCTGGCGCTGATCCCATTGATGTCGATTGCGGAGAATATCTTTCTTTCGCATCCGCCGTCACAACTTGGCGTCATCGACCGCGACGAGGTCTACCGCCGGACCCGGGAACTCCTGGCCCAGGTCGGCCTGAAGGAGTCGCCGGACACGCTGATCACCGATCTCGGCGTCGGCAAACAGCAGCTCGTCGAGATCGCCAAGGCGCTCTCTAAGCGCGTGCGGATGCTGATCCTGGACGAGCCGACCGCCAGCTTGAACGAGGCCGACAGCGCTGCGCTGCTCGAGCGCCTGATGCAATTTCGCGAGCAGGGCATCGGCTCGGTCCTGATCTCCCACAAGCTGAACGAAGTCGCCAAGGTTGCCGACCACATCACGGTGCTGCGCGACGGACGCACGGTGGATGGCATCGACTGCCGGACCGAGCAGGTCCAGGAGGACCGCATCATCCGCAGCATGGTCAACCGCGATCTCGCCCACCGCTTCCCCGAGCGCAGCGCCAAGATCGGGGAGCCCGTCCTCAAGGTTGAGAACTGGTCGGTTTATCACCCGATCCATCCTGAGCGACAGGTCATCAAGAACGTCAATTTCGGTGTGCGGCGCGGCGAGGTCGTCGGGATCGCCGGGCTGATGGGGGCAGGGCGCACCGAATTCGCCATGAGCCTGTTCGGCCGCTCCTGGGGCACCAACATCACCGGCCGCATTCGCCTCGAGGGCAACGAGATCGTTCTGCCGAGCGTGGCGGCGGCGATCGATGCCGGCCTTGCCTATGTCACCGAGGACCGCAAGCAGCTCGGGTTGATCCTGGCCGACGACGTCCGCAAGAATATTACGCTGGCCAGCCTCGACCAAGTTGCCCCCGGCAAGGTGATCGACGACATTGCCGAGCTGAAGGTGGCAAGCGACTACCGTAACCGGATGCGTATCCGCTGCTCCGACGTCTACCAGGAGACCGGCCAGCTCTCGGGTGGCAACCAGCAAAAGGTCGTGCTGTCGAAATGGCTGATGACCGACCCCAAGGTTTTGATCCTGGACGAGCCGACGAGGGGTATCGACGTCGGTGCGAAATATGAGATTTACTGTATCATCAACGAGCTGGCGGAGGCCGGCCGGGGCGTCGTGGTGATCTCCTCGGAGATGCCGGAGCTGCTCGGCATCTGCGACCGCATCTGCGTCATGAACGACGGCGCTTTCGTCGGTGAGTTTGCGGGCCATGAGGCGACGCAGGAGAAGATCATGCGCGCCATCATGCGCAATGAGAGAAGCAATGGAAACGGCGTGCCTGAGGCCGCGGAGATGGGAGGAATGCAGCCATGACCGACAAGACGGTTTCGCTGCCTGAGGAGCGCCGGCACGCGGGCTTCATCAAGAATAATTTGCGCAACTACGGCATGCTGATGTCGCTGGTCGCGATCATGCTGTTCTTCCAGATCATGACCGGCGGCACGTTGCTACAGCCGCTCAATCTCACCAATCTGGTGCTGCAGAACAGCTACATCGTCATCATGGCGCTGGGCATGTTGCTCGTGATCGTGACCGGACATATCGATCTGTCGGTCGGCTCGGTTGCAGGGTTCGTCGGCGCCGTGGCCGCGCTGCTGATGGTGAGCTACAAGGTCGACTACACCGTTGCCTTCATCGCTTGCCTGCTGTTGGGCGCGGCGATCGGTGCCGCGCAGGGCTATTGGGTCGCCTATTTCGGTATCCCGTCCTTCATCGTGACGCTGGCCGGCATGCTCGTTTTCAAGGGCCTGGCGCTTGCGGTGTTGCAGGGCCAGTCGCTCGGGCCGTTTCCGTCGACGTTCCAGAAGTTGTCCTCGGGCTTCATTCCGGAAATGCTGCCTGAGGCCGGCACGCTGCACCCGACCTCGATGCTGATCGGCGCGGTGCTGGCCCTCGGACTGGTCTATGCCAGCGCCAAGAGCCGTTCGCGCGAGCAGTCGCACGGCATCGAGGTCGAGCCTTACGCGTTCTTACTGGGCAAGAGCGTCGTGCTGGCCTGCGCGGTGCTCTATTTCACCTACCTGATCGCGACCTATCGCGGACTGCCGAACGTGCTGGTGATCATGAGCGCCTTGATCGCGCTCTATGGCTTCGTCACCCGGCGCACCGTGATCGGACGGCAGATCTATGCGGTTGGTGGCAATGCCAAGGCGGCCAAGCTTTCGGGCATCAAGACCGAGCGGCTGACCTTCTTCACCTTCGTCAACATGGGCGTGCTGGCCGCACTCGCCGGCCTCGTCTTCGCCGCGCGGCTCAACACCGCAACGCCGAAAGCGGGCCTTGGCTTTGAGCTCGACGTCATCGCCGCCTGCTTCATCGGCGGCGCTTCGGCCTATGGTGGCGTGGGCCGCGTCGGCGGTGCCGTGGTCGGCGCCATGATCATGGGCGTGATGAACAACGGCATGTCCATCCTCGGCATCGGCATCGATTACCAGCAGGTCATCAAGGGCCTGGTGCTGCTCGGTGCGGTCTGCATCGACGTGTACAATCAGCGGCGGTAGCCAATTCGACGGTGCCGCAGGGTGGGAAAGGCGCGCAAGCGCCGTGCCCACCGTCTTCTCTTTACGTCGCGCAGAAGTGGTGGGCACGCTTCGCTTTTGCCCACCCTGCATCTTCGTCTATTCTGCGCAATGTCGTGGACACGCCAACGGGCACGCGTTCGCGCGACCTGATTGCTATGTTGGGCTGATCCGATAGAGAACGTGCTTTATTTTCTCTCTCGCGAAGCGGCTCTGGGTTCAGCACCCACTTCGTCGAAGGCGATACTGGAGCATTCCCGGAATGGCGCAAAGGCAGCTTGCGGCGCCGACAATTCCTGGCAATACATCCGATCGATCTTCTGCTGCATGAGCGCATAGCAGTCGCATGCCGCCCTCTCCAGCCGCGCCCGGTGGATCTCCACGAAGCCGCGTCGGTCGGACGGGATGGCGCCCGCAGCGCGGAGCTTGCTCATCGTCAGAGTGACGGTCGTCCGCCGCACCCCGAGCAATTGCGCAAGCGCCTCCTGCGTCACGGGAAGAAGATCATCGGGAACGCGGTCGTGCAGTTGCAGTAGCCACCGCGCCATGCGGCCGTCCACTCGGTGCAGCGCGTTGCAGGCGGCTACGTGCTGGAGCTGCAACAGCAGCGCGCGGGCGTGGACCTGCACGACATGTCTGATGGCTGCGCTGCGCGCGCAGGCAGCCCGGAACTTCGCGGCTGATATCAGCGAGGCCGTGCCCGCCAGGCGTGCAGTCGCCGTGACGGATGAATGTGAGGGACCGAGTACGGAGAACGAGGCCAAAGCACCTTCCCGTCCCATCAACGTGGTTGCGACCGTTTGCCCGTCGGGCATATCGAGCATGAAGGCGATCGCGCCGCTGTGGGGAAAATAAACCGGGTCGAGTTCATCGCCCGTCCGCACCAGAACGGCATCGGCTTCGAAGGAGACTTTCTGGAAGTGGGGCGTAAGCAAGCCCAAATCCTCGGGCGGCAACGCCGCCAGAAGCCGATTCCCAATGCCGGTGCGGTGAACGGTCACGATGCCTCTTGGTGAACGAGCAACCCAGGAACGACGCTGGCTAGCATCCACGAAAGTGAGGTCGAGTCAACGCAGCGCGCGCCGGCATGGGTGGTTTCGCGTGAGCGGCAGCCCCGAAGCGGACCACACGGAGTGGTCGAGGCAAAGGCAATCAAAAACGCAGTATACAAGGTTTCGATTCCATAAAATCCGATTATTCGAAATTGAAATGCCGAACGCTATTCATCCAAACAGAGCCATTGCTCGAGATCAAGCACGGGTAATTGCGGGGCTGTGCGGTTTTCGCCGAGCAAACGCCAGCTTGAGCACTTTGCCCGCTCGCCACTTTTCAGCCTGGCGACTGCCGACGCGGTGATCGACCGGTGTTGGTTTGGCGACTGCCCTGGCCGGCATATCAGGCCGATTTCGCTCTCCAATGTCCGTCATGCCACCGCGTCCAAAGCTGGATGAGGAACCGACGTTCTACTGCGTCAGGAACAGCACCACCGCGATCGCGACCGATAGACAGACCGCAGATGCGGTCGCCGCCGTCGACAGCACGCCCATCCGCCGGAGCGCCGCCGCGAACAGGATAATGATAGGGGTTGCGGTCATCAGACCAAGTTGCGCCTCGCTCATGTTGGCCTTCGCGAAAATGATGAAACCTCGACGGTCACTCTACCGACCGCCGCCATCACGGAGGTTGCGACGGCGCAAACAGCGCGAAGGCTGACTGCGGTTTGTCCGCCGACAAATTACGACGCGCCGATGCGCGATATTGCTTGCCGGCGTCGCGCTTTGCGGAGATCAGATGTCGGCAGCGGACTACGAGCAGCAGGGAAGTGGCTGGGGAATCCTCGAGGATCTGCCCGGTGATCCCATGATCTGGGTGTTGATCTTCAGCGAGCTCGCTGCCTTCGGGCTGTTCCTGGGCGCCTTCGCAATCGCCCGGCTCGTGCAGCCGGCGCTGTTCGCCTCCGGGCAGGCGGCGCTCGATTCGGGGCTTGCCGGCATGAACACCCTGGTCCTGGTGAGCAGCGGCTGGGCAGCCGCGCGCGGTACGCTTGCGGCGCGGAACGGGGCGAGGCGGACGGCGCGCCGTTGGCTGCTCGGTGCCATGGCGCTTGGCGGAGTCTTCATTGCGATCAAGCTAATGGAGTATGCGAAGGAGATCGGACGCGGCATCGGTCTCGAAACCAGCCCATTCTTCACGCTGTATTTCCTCCTGACCGGTTTTCACCTTCTGCATGTTGGCCTCGGCATCGTGATCCTCGCGGTGGTCTGCCGGCGTGCCGAAGTTGTGAGCGTCGAGACAGGAGCCGCATTCTGGCACATGGTCGACCTGGTCTGGATCGTCATGTTCCCGATCGTCTATCTGGTGCGGTGATGAATCGTCTCGACGTGACTCGGCTCGACGTGACTTGGGCCGTGCTGATCGGGCTTACGATCGCAACCGTCCTGGTGCCCTGGCTCGTGCCGGGCGCGCTCTTCGCCAACGCCGTGGTGCTCGTCCTGGCCGCAGTCAAGGGCCACCGGATCGTGCTCGACTATCTCGACTTGCGCGCGGCGCCGGCGCCGTGGCGCGGCCTGGTCAGCACCTGGATCGCCATCCTCGTGCTGTTTGCCTGGCTCGCTTCCGCAGCCGTCGCCCTGATCTGATCGTCGCGCTCATTGCGCCGCAACAAAGAGCCGCGGTGCCCAATCGGCAAAATATCGTCACCCGCATTTCTCGACAGGACTCAACTCGGAAAGGATTGGCAATGGCTGAACGCCTGACCAAGTCGGCCGCTCGAAACGTCTTCTACGGCGGATCGGCCTTTTTCTTCGCCATCTTCATTGGGCTGACGGCGCACAGCCACTACTACATGGTCACAAGCTCGACCGATGCCGCCACGCTGACGTCGTCAGTCGCCCGCGGCAAGCACGTCTGGGAGAAGAATTCCTGCATCAACTGCCACACCCTTTTGGGCGAGGGCGCCTATTTCGCCCCCGAGGTTGGCAATGTCTGGGATCGGTGGGGCGGCAAGGAGGACCCGGCCGGCGCGCGCGAGACGCTGAAGGCCTGGATGCAGGCGCAGCCGTCCGGTGCGCCTGGCCGCCGGCAGATGCCGCAGTTCAACCTCACCGACCAGGAGCTCAACGATCTCGCCGACTTCCTGCAATGGACCAGCACGATCAAGCGCCAGGATTGGCCGCCGAACAAGGCGGGCTGAGCGCCGCGACAACATTCCAAATGAGAGCACATCGATGAAATATCAGACCCAGAAAGTCGCGATGCTGTATTTCTACGGCGCGCTGACACTATTCCTCGCCCAGGTCGCGTTCGGCGTCCTTGCCGGGACCATCTATGTCCTGCCCAACACCTTGTCCGTCATCCTGCCGTTCAACATCGTCAGGATGATCCACACCAACGCGCTGATCGTGTGGTCGCTGATCGGTTTCATGGGCGCGACCTACTTCCTGCTGCCCGAGGAAACCGAGACCGAGCTGTTCAGCCCGCTGCTGGCAAAGATCCAGTTCTGGATGTTCTTCGGCGCGGCGGGTGTGGCCGTCGTCGGCTATCTCTTTCACTATCACGAAGGCCGCGAATTCCTCGAGCAACCCTTCATCATCAAGGTCGGCATCGTCGTCGTCTGCCTGATGTTCCTGTTCAACGTGACGATGACGGCGCTCAAGGGACGCAAGACGACGGTTACCAACATTCTGCTGTTCGGCCTGTGGGGCGTTGCGATCTTCTTCCTGTTCGCCTTCTACAACCCGGCCAATCTCGCGGTCGACAAGATGTACTGGTGGTACATCGTGCACCTCTGGGTCGAAGGCGTGTGGGAGCTGATCATGGCCTCCGTGCTCGCCTTCCTGATGATCAAGCTCAACGGCATCGACCGCGAGGTGGTCGAGAAATGGCTCTACGTCATCATCGGCCTGGCCCTGTTCTCGGGTATCTTGGGCACCGGCCACCATTTCTACTGGATCGGCGCGCCCGGCTACTGGCAATGGATCGGCTCGCTGTTCTCCACGCTGGAAGTCGCGCCCTTCTTCACCATGGTGATCTTCACCGTGCAGATGACATGGAAAGCCGGCCGCAAGCATCCGAACCGCGCTGCGCTGTTGTGGTCGGTCGGCTGCTCGGTGATGGCGTTCCTGGGGGCCGGCGTCTGGGGCTTCCTGCACACGCTGTCCTCGGTGAACTACTACACCCACGGCACCCAGGTGACCGCAGCGCACGGGCATCTCGCCTTCTTCGGCGCCTATGTGATGCTGAATCTTGCGGTGATGGCCTATGCGATCCCGCAGCTCAGGGAGCGTGCGCCTTACAACCAATGGCTCAGCATGGCGAGCTTCTGGATCATGTGCACGGCGATGATGGTGATGACCTTCGCACTGACCTTTGCCGGCGTGATCCAGGTTCACCTCCAGCGCGTGCTCGGCCAGAGCTACATGGACGTGCAGGACCAGATCGCGGTGTTCTATTGGGTCCGGCTTGGCTCCGGCGCGTTCGTGGCGATCTCCGCGCTGATGTTCGTGTGGGCGGTGCTGGTGCCTCGCCGCGAGAAGCAGGCGGTCATCCCCGGCGCGCTGCAACCCGCCGAATAGGCGCGACGGCGGCCGCGCAAGTCGCGGCCGCTCGTCAAAGTGAACTCGGAGAGAGACCATGAAACCTGCACTCCATGCCGTGACGGCGCCGGCGCCCGAGCTTCCGGCCTATGTTCCGAGCGGCAATGAATGCGCGCTGTTCGAGCACGCCTGGCGTCATCGCCTGCCGGTTCTGCTGAAGGGACCGACCGGCTGCGGAAAGACGCGCTTTGTCACCCATATGGCGGCGCGGCTGGGTTTGCCGCTTCATACCGTCGCCTGTCACGACGATCTCACCGCCGCCGATCTCACCGGCCGCTATCTTCTCAGGGGCGGTGACACCGTGTGGACCGACGGTCCGCTGACCCGAGCGGTGCGGGAAGGCGGCATCTGCTATCTCGACGAGGTGGTGGAAGCGCGCAAGGACGTCACCGTCGTCCTGCATCCGCTTACCGATGACCGCCGCATCCTTCCGCTCGAGCGCACCGGCGAAGAGCTTGTCGCGCCCGCGAGCTTCATGCTGGTGGTCTCCTACAACCCCGGCTACCAGACCCTCTTGAAAGCGCTGAAGCCGTCGACGCGGCAGCGCTTCGTCGCCATCGAGTTCGGCTTTCTGCCGGCGGAGCAGGAGATCGCGGTGGTTTCCGTCGAAAGCGGGCTTGCGCCCGACCGTGTGCGGCCGCTGGTTCAGCTCGCGGCTCGGCTGCGGGCTCTCAGAGGACACGACCTGGAGGAGGGCGTCTCGACCCGGCTGGTCGTCTATTGTGCGACTTTGATTGCGGCCGGGGCCTCGATCGCCGATGCCGTGCTGGCGGGCATGATCGAGCCGCTCACCGACGATGCCGATGTCAAGGCCGCGCTGCTCGACGTTGCGCGTGCCGTGATCGCGTGAGGGGAAGCCGATGCTCGACTTTCTCGAGCTGGAAGAGACGGTCGGCCGCGCCTGGCATCGCCTGGTCGGCGGCACCGCGAGCTATCCGGTCCATGCCGAGCATGCGGTCTCGCTTGCGGACGTGCGCACGCGGATCGCCGTGATGTTTCGCGCGCTCGGCGGCGAGGCCGGCGTGCAGATCGCAAGCGCCGGCGCCCGCCGGTCCGGGCATCGGCTCGGATGGCGCCAGCGCATCGGGCTCGGTGATGAGCGCCTGGAGCAACCGGGGCGTGACGCCGCAACCATCTTTCTGCCTGACAGCGTCGCGATTTTCGAAGACCGCGCGCTGAATGCGTCGCTCTATCGATGGCTCGCCGCCTGGTTCGCGACCGCGCCGGCCGAAGTGATCGACGAGGTCGATCCGCTGCGGCGCGATCTCTTGATGCTGCGGCGGGCAGGTGAAACGGCGGTGTTGGTGCTCGTGCAGTTTCCCGGACTGGCTGACGACTACGCGCAGCTTGCCGCGGCAACGGCGCTGGCGCGTCCGCGCCGGCCACTGCCGCGCATCGAACAGGAGATGGAAGAGACCGTGCTCGCCTTGCTCGGCGCGCGTCAGCCGCCTTCAGGCAAGCTATGGAAGGCCATGGCCGGCACGGGCGCACTGCCAGCATGGGCGCCACCGGGATATCGCTCCATTTTGCCATGCCCGCTGTGGGGCGATTGCTGGATGCGCGAGCTCTCCTCCGCGGGCGCAAGCGATGACGTGTATGCACAGGGCGCAGACCCGGCACCAGTGGATGATCGCAAGCGCTTCGCCGTCCGCGAGCGCGACGAGGATGCGGACCGCCGCGATCCCTTCGTGCTCAACCGCTTCGAAAAGATCCTCTCGATGGCCGAGATGGTCAACGTCAATCGGCCCGCCGACGACAGCGAGGACGAGGACGCGCAGAAGGCGGCCGACGATCTCGACGAAATTGCACTCGGGCGCCGCAGCGGCCAGCCCGCAACCCGGCTCAAATTCGATCTCGACCTGCCGCCGGAGGCACTCGACGCGTCGCGGCTGAACGCGGACCTCACCTATCCTGAGTGGGATTATCGCAGCGGAACCTATCTGCCCAATCATTGCCGCGTGCTTGCCGCTGCGGCGTCCGAGACCGGCGAGAGCTGGGCGCCGGATGAGACCATGCGCAGCCACATTCGGCAGGTGAGGCGCCGGTTCGAAGTCTTGCGGCCGCGTCACGAATTGATGCGTGCGCAGGCCGACGGACACGATCTCGATCTCGACGCGCTGGTGCGCGCGCGCTGTGATCTTCGCGCCGGCAGCGGCGCGCTTGATCGCATCCATGTTGCGATGCGGCCGCAGGGCCATGATCTCGCCGTCACGCTGCTGGTCGACGTCTCGCTATCGACGGATGCGTGGGTCGATGGTCACCGCGTGCTCGACGTCGAGATGGAGGCGCTTCTGGCGCTCGCGCATGGACTTTCGGCTTGCGGTGATCACCACAGCATCCTGACATTCACCTCGCGTCGTCGCTCCTGGGTACGGCTCGAGACGATCAAGGCGTTCGACGAGCCGATGAGCGGGGCAGTGGAGCGCCGGATCGGGGCGCTGAAGCCCGGCTATTACACCCGCATCGGCGCGGCGGTCCGCCATGCCGCGGCCGGCCTCGCCCGCCAGCCGCAGCGCAAGAAGCTGCTGCTCGTCCTGACCGACGGCAAGCCGAACGACATCGACCACTACGAAGGGCGGTTCGCAATCGAGGACACCCGCAAGTCCGTGCAGGAAGCGCGCCGCCTCGGCATTGCCGCGTTCGGCGTAACGGTCGATGCGACGGCGCAATCCTATTTTCCGACCCTGTTCGGGCGGGGCGGTTACGCGATCGTCGGCAACATCCGCCGGCTGCCTGGGGCACTGCCGGCAATCTACCGGCAGGTAGCGCATTAAGGCCGGGGAAAGCCGCAGCAGGTGCGTCAGTGTTGCTGCCCTGTGGACGCAGGAAATCTCGCGAGGAAACGTTGATCTACCGCAACGCGCGCGTCGATCGCGAGAGCGCATCGTTCCAACGGGCAGGAAACCGTGGAGCCAATCCATGAACCAGATGAGTTTGAGAAAAATTGCAATAGCGACCTCGACCTTCGCGTGCGCGACATTGCTCTCCTTCAGCTGGTCTGAGCAACGCGGCGTCTCGCTGTCGATCGAGAGTGCCCAGGCGCGAGTCGGTCGTCCGTTGACGCCGGTGAGCGTTGCGGGTGTTGCACGCCGGCAAAACCGGCGGGCTGCGTACGGGTATGGTGCAGGAGCTGTCGGCGCCGGTCTCGCAGGCGCTGCGGCAGTCGGCACAGCGGCCGCGGTTGCCGCCACCTCGCCCGGATGGGGCTCACCCGGATGGGGCTATTATGGCAATAGGCCTTACGTCGGTAGCGGGGCTTTGGCCGCCAACGCCTACTATGGCGGCGCGATCCAAACCAGTCCGTTCTACCTGCAAAGGGCCTACCCTGCGAATGGCCCTTGGTATGTCGCTAACGATTGGGCTGGCTACAAGGCGCGCTACGGAATCGTCTGCGATCCAGGCAGCCTGATCAAAGGTGATGACGGCCTGATGCACGTCTGTCAGTAGGCCGTCCGCGAGCGACACGGGGCGGCTCGAGAGCTGCCCCGATCGCACCAGGCTTGACGAACGTCGCGGTGGAAAACTCGCTAGCGCGGCGATGGGAAAAGAGGGCTCCCATGCCAGACCCTGCGGAAGTCATTCAGGCGGCTATTCGCTCCGCGTTTGTCAGTTATCCAAAGGAGGACGATCCCGACTGGAGGAGTCCATCCTGGATCAGGCCAGCGGAATGTTCGCATCTGACGAAGGTGATCATGCACGAGCTGGACACCAGCGGTTTTGCGATCGTGAAGAAGTCGGGCTGAGCACTCAATTGGACGGTACAATGCGCCCGCGTTGCTGACGCAGAGCGATGCAGCGAACGGCTTTCGTCCGCGTCGAGGTCAGTGCGATTCGATGAGAGCAAGGACCGATTGACGCGGAGAGCGATCGATGAAGGAGGCGCGCTGGGCTCTGTGGGCTTCGTCTCTATTCTTCAGATTGATCGGTGACCTCAGCAAGTTTTCGGACAGCGACGTATACTGACATGCCGAGATAATCGCCGGCGTCGCCGACCCACGACCCGGCGAGCGGCACGGCTTGGCCCGGATGTCGGGCGACCGCCACTTGGATAAGGTCGAAGCCGGCGTTGATGTGATTGGTCGGATCATAATTCATCCAGCCAGCCCCGGGTAAAAACACCTGAACCCAGGCGTGGGTCGCCCCCGAACCAATCATCCCCACGTCGCCTCCGTCCAGCGCCGCATCATAGATGTAACCACTAACGAAGCGGGCTGCGAACCCGAGCCGGCGCAACGCCCCAATCATGAGCCAGGCATAGTCGCGGCAGGTTCCTGATTTCGAACGCAAAGTTGCCGTGGGAGCCAAGGTGCCCTCCGTCTCCCGCGATTCGTAGGTGAATGTATCGCGGAACGCGTCGAGCATCCCTTTCAAGACGTCGCTGGTTTGCGCGCGGCCATTGGCGACGAAGTCCCTGGCCCAAGTTACGACTTCAAGGTCGGGATCCCCCGTATGCGGGCGCATGAAGCCGACAAGGTCGGTCCATTCGTCTTGCGTGTATTGCACCGGTACGAGTTCGGCCCTTCGTTCCAAGTGGAATTGCTCAATGCCTTTGGCCCCAAAATGGATGCCTTGAAACTCGAACGTAAAGGTCAATTCCTTGCCGGGCTCGTCGAGTTCGATCTCCGTCAGATTGTTGGAAAGGCCGTCGCTGATCCAGCGGATGCGGGACGAAAGAGTGGTCTTTGCAGACCAGCTTATCAATCGCCCGCGTGCAGCGGGTCTCGGCAGGAACATGGCGCGATGCGTACCGAACGCCACCGGTTTTGCGTAGCTGTAGGTGGTGGTGTGTTTGATCTCGAAGAGAAGGGCCATTGCTCCTCCGAGCCAAATCGTTTGATCACATGTACGTGCCGCGCTCGGCTTTCGCCAGTTACCTTAAGGAAAGCGATCCCGAATGGAGGAGCCCATCCTGGATCGGGCCGTCGGAATGTTCGCATCTGGCCAACATGATCATGCGCGAATTGAACATCAACGGCTTCAACATCGCGAAGAAGCTGGGCCTGCGCGTAGGCTTTACTGCACAATGTACCCAAGGCGTCTGCCGCAAAGCGGCGCCGCGTTTGAGGCGCAGTCCGACTCGTTGAACTGGTCTGCGCGTTCGTGCGAACCGGGCGCGCATGAGTTAAAGATCCACCAGATACGAAAAGGCGACGATCAACCCCACGGTCCCGAGAAGGACGGCAAGGCCCACCCATTTTTCGAAGGCCCGTGAGTGAGTGGAACGTCTGGGTTCGTCGTTGGGCTCGAAAAGCATGAGAAGTCTCCGCTCTCTTGATGCCGTTCGCACTGGGAGCTTTGCCCTAGGATCTGACCATGCCGCAACAACGCAACCAAATGCGGTTAACCGCATCTTGACCTTGATCTGAATCAACGGTCGCGGACGCTGAACTGATGCGATGTTGATCGAGGTCAATCGATGGCAGGCGATCTGGCGCGGCATTTTCGCGCAGATCACCAGTCAGTGGTGCTTACGCAACCGTTTCTGGGCCGCTCATGGAAGATCCCTTTCTCAATTACTTCGCGCTTGGCCTGCTGTTTTTTGTCATCATCGTGCTGGTCTACGGCATCATCGCGATCCATGACATTCCGGCACGCATCGCCAAGGCCCGCCATCACCCGCATGAAGATGCCATCCATGCTGCCGGCTGGATCAGCCTGTTCATGCTGCATTTGCTGTGGCCATTCCTATGGATTTGGGCGATGGCCTACAAACCGGATCGCGGCTGGGGCTTCAGTCACAAGCCGGGCGAGCCATCCTCGCCGGCAGAAGCTGTGGCTGAACTGGATGAGCTGAAGCATCGATTGGCAGCCGTCGAATCCAAACTCGGGCTTCGAGAAGGCGGGGGCCATCCCGCGCTCGTGCCGGAGTCGGTGGTGTCGGCTGTCGAGGAGCAGAGGGTTGCGGATGCAGAAGCCGCTCCTGCAGCAGGCCGGGGCGCTTCGCGATAGCCGACAGTCCCGAATGGGAGGCCACTGATGGAAATATTGCTCACCCTGACGTACGTGGCACTCTGCTATGCCATCTTCAAGCTCTTCAGGATTCCGGTCAATCAATGGACGCTTGCAACAGCAGCCCTCGGCGGCATTTTCGGCCTTTCGCTGCTGTTCATAACGATGGCCTACAACCATCCGTTTTCCACCAATGCGCGCATTTACTTTACCGTCACGCCGGTTTTGGCCGGCATCCGGGGCCGCGTGATCGAAGTGCCGGTGGAGAACAAAAGCAACCAGCATCTGGAAGCCGGCGAGGTTCTCTTCAAGATCGATCCGAAGCCCTACGAATATGCCGTCGCGGAAAAACGGGCGGGGCTCGCTGACGCGGAGGCCAGTGTTGCCGAGCTCAAGGCATCCGTCGACCAGGCGACGGCGTCGGCCGAAAAATCCAGGGCAGAACGGGACCTCGCTCAGACGAACTACGAGCGACAGAAGGAGCTCTTCGACAAGAATGTCGTTGCCCAGGCGACTCTCGACACGGCGACGCGCAACCGTGATGCGGCGAACCAGGCACTGGCGGCTGCCGTTGCCGCGCAAGATCGGGCACGACAGGCCTATGGCGCGACAGTAGACGGTGAACACTCGGCCATCGTCCGTCTACGCAATGAACTTGCCGATGCTGAATATAATCTCAGCGAGACCACCGTGAGGGCGCCCACCAGCGGATTTGTTACCGAGGTCTCGCTACGGCCAGGAATGTATGTCGGCGCGACCGCTGCTCGGCCGGTCATGATTTTCGTCAACGACACCCAGAAAGATCGGGCTTTGGCAGCTGCCTTCCAGCAGAACGCACTGCAGCGTGTCAAGGCCGGCGATGAAGCCGAAGTCTTGTTCAAGGGCATACCTGGCCGGGTCTTCAAGGCGAAGGTTCGCCTCGTGATCGATGCGATCGCGGCCGGGCAGCTTCAAGCCACAGGTGCGCTGCAGGAGATCCGCGGTGTGTTGCCCGGAGACCGGGCCCTGGCGGTCCTCGACATCATCGACGACATGTCCGGCTACCAGGTCCCTCTTGGCTCGGCAGGTGAAGCCGCCATTTACACCGAGCATGTCCACGAGTTGTCCTTACTGCGGAAAATCCTTCTGCGCATGCGAAGCTGGCAGAACTACGCTTTCTTCGAAGCGGAATAAGATGTCTGCTCAGATGAGCACGAGGTCGGTGCGCGAAGACAATTTTTCAAAAATTGCGAGCCTCCGCTGGTGGAGATTGATGCCGATTATTGCGTTAAATGACAGTCAAGGATGAGCATGGGCGCCGTCAAGCTGCCGATCTGGCTCCGTATCGTCGTGGTCCTGGCTCTGGTCCTGCTAGCAAGCGGCGCAAGCATGTTCGCATATCGCTGGTATGTACGGCCGGTGACGCTATCGATCGCGGTTGGGTCGCTGGACGGCGATGCGCCAAAGATCGTGTCGGCGCTGGCGAGCAGGCTTGTCGTCAATAACGCGCCAGTGCGGCTCAAAGTGGTGGAGACCAGCGGACCGATCGAATCCGCGGCGGCGTTCTCCTCCGGCAAGACGGACCTTGCCGTCGTTCGTGGTGATGTCGGTGACCTGTCGCAGGCGCAGGCCATTGTCGTCCTGGCCCAGGCCGTGGCGTTGCTCGTTGCGCCTCCGGGTTCGGCGATCACGGACATGGCCGACCTGAAACGCACGACGGTGGGGGTGGTCGGTAGCGACACCAATCAGAAGCTCGTCGACGTGTTGAGAAGGACATATGACCTTGACCGCGCCAACGTTGCATTCAAGGGCGTTGCGCTCGATCAGGTCCGCCGGGCGCTCGAAACCAAGGAGATACGTGCCGTCCTGTTCGTGAT
>NZ_JBANBA010000044.1:0-66387 GCF_059803475.1 Bradyrhizobium sp. UFLA05-89
TGCCGATCTCGAACTGGCCCGGAAGGCCTACGATATCCTCAATCCGCATCCGCTCAAGACGTTCAGCGACAAGGTCGTGCTGAAGACCAACCCGGCCGAGATGCAGCTGGCGAAGTCCTACATCAACTGCACCGAGGATACCGCGCTGCCGCACGGCTATCCCTGGCATCCGCGGTTGTCGGAGAAGCTCGGGCTATTCCGACTGGTTCAGGTGCCGGGCAGCCACGAATTGTGCTTCTCCGATCCGGCCCGGCTGGCGCGCGCGATCATGGAGGCGGGGCGGGATTAAACTTGCTGCGTCGCGAGACCCTGACCGGATCGCTCCGAGATAGCGAGGGCCGACCTTTCCGGTGGTTCGTCGGTGCAGGATGGTTCATGTCCATCAGGTTCTCGTGCATGAAAGTGTAATGGCAATTGACGACCCGTCCGAACCGTCGCGTCTTGTAGGCGCGATCCGCGGCGGCGCTAAGCGTCGTGGGCAGCGGCTTGGCGGCAGGTGGCCCGGCCATACCAGCACGACGCCATCCAGCTCGCAGCACGGATAGGCGCGCACGCCGTTGGGAAGCCCTTGCCGAGATAGGGAACGTCGACGCAGCGACCCGCAGCGACCCGAGGAGTCGTAGCTCCTGCCGTGATAGCAGCAGTGCAGGTGGCAATTCCTGACAACGCCCTTCGACAGCGGAACCCACCGGTGGGCGCAGCGATCTTCCAGCGCAAACAGATCGCCATTGTCGGCGCGAACAATGACGATGGGCTCGCCCGCAAACGAGGAAGCAAAGGCAGATCCGCGATTCACCTCATGCGACCACGCCAGGCGATACCGGTGTTCGGGGTGCGAGCCGATCTTCCGAAGGTCGGCCGACACCGGACTTGCGCCGATGCCGGCGGGTTCGTTACCGGCTTCACGAAGCGGACACCTCCGATGTACCGAGGTGGATGGCGAGGATCTCTTCAGGAGTCTCCCGAACCTCGATCCGCTGCTCCCCACTGCCGACGAACTCCAGCATCGTCTTGTCGCCATCGCGCCACATCCCGCCGATTAACGAGAAATTGACGTGATAGGGCTTGCCGCCGCCAAAACGGGTGCATTTGATCCAGAAGCGCATCGGCAGTCTCCGTGCAGGAACGGGAGGTAAGGCTACGTCGGCATCAAGACGCCTTGCGCAATTCGCGTGCGGCGGCGACCATGTTGACGAGTGCAGGTCGAACTTCTTCCCATTTGCGGGTCTTCAGGCCGCAATCGGGATTGATCCAGAGCTGCGAGTCCGACAGTCGCTTCCGGGCCAGCGTGATGAGATCCCGCATCTCGCTGGTCTCGGGGACGCGCGGCGAGTGGATATCGTAGACGCCCGGGCCGATGTCGTTCGGATATTTGAAGCTGGTGAAAGCATCGAGCAGCTCCATCTTCGAGCGCGACGTCTCGATCGAGATGACGTCGGCGTCCATGGCCGCAATCGCGTCGATGATGGCGTTGAACTCCGAATAGCACATGTGGGTGTGGATCTGCGTGGCGTCTGCGACGCCGGTCGAGCAGATGCGGAAGCTCTCCACGGCCCAGTCGAGATAGGTGTTCCACTCGGAATGACGCAGCGGCAGACCCTCCCGAAGCGCGGCTTCATCGATCTGGATCATGGTCGCTCCGGCCTGTTCGAGGTCGGTAACCTCGTCGCGGATCGCGAGCGCGATCTGCCGGCAGGTGTCGCTCCGCGGAAGATCGTCGCGCACGAATGACCAGTTCAGGATCGTCACCGGCCCGGTGAGCATCGCCTTCATCGGCTTCTTCGTCAGCGACTGCGAATAGCGCCACCAGTCGACCGTCATTGTCCGCGAGACATCGCCGAACAGGATCGGCGGGCGGACGTAGCGGGAGCCGTAGGACTGCACCCAGCCATACCGGGTGAAGACGAAGCCGGAGAGCTGCTCGCCAAAATACTGCACCATGTCGTTGCGTTCGAACTCGCCATGGACGAGCACGTCGAGCCCGATCTCCTCCTGCCAGCGCACCGTGCGGGCGGTTTCCTCCTTGAGGAACTGCTCGTACTGTGCGTCGGTCAGCTTGCCTTGGCATGCGCGGCGCGGGCATTGCGCACGTCCGCGGTCTGCGGGAACGAGCCGATCGTCGTCGTCGGGAAGGCCGGAAGGCCAAAGCGCTTGCGTTGGATCTCCGCGCGGCTCGCAAAAGCGCTGGTACGACGGCGCATGGCGTCGTCGATCGCCGCCATGCGTTTGGCGACCGCCGCGTCGTGGATCTTGGGTGAGATCTGGCGGGCTTTCGCGGCCTTGTCCGAAGCGGCGAGGGCATCGGCGACGCTGTCATCGCCTGCGAGGGCCCTCGCTAGCGTGGACAGCTCCGCGATCTTCTGCACCGAGAAGGCAAGCCAGCTCTTGACGTCGGGATCGAGGCCGGTCTCAAGCTCGAGATCGATCGGCGTATGCAGCAGCGAACAGGACGGCGCGATCTGCACGCGGCCGGCGCCGAGCCTGGCAATGATCGGCTTGTAGCGGTCGATCAGCGCCGACAGGTTGGAGCGCCAGACGTTACGGCCGTCGATGACACCGAGCGAGATCACGAGGTCGGCGCGGGCGCCGGATTCGACCTGGCTCAGCTGCTGCGGCGCGCGGATCAGGTCGACGTGCAGCCCGGCTACCGGGAGCGCCAGAGCGGTTGCAAGGTTGTCGCCAATCGCGCCGAAATAGGTGGCGAGCATGATCTTGACGTTGGGCACGTCCTTGGCGAAGCGCGCATAGGCGCGCTGGAGTGCGTTCCGCTCGATCTCATTGAGATCGAGCACTAGGCAAGGCTCGTCGATCTGGACCCATTCAGCGCCGCGCTTGGCGAGCTCCTGGAGAACGTCGACATAGACGGGCAGCAGGCCATCGAGCAGCGAGATCGGATCGACCGCCGCGTCATGGCTTTTGCCGAGCTTCAGGAAGGTGACGGGACCGACCAGCACCGGACGGGTCTGATAGCCGAGCGCCTTGGCTTCATCGTACTCCTGGATCACCTTGCGCGAGGAGAGCTTGAAGGTCTGGCCCTTGTGAAATTCCGGAACCATGTAGTGGTAGTTGGTGTCGAACCACTTGGTCATTTCCTGCGCTGTTGCACCATGGCCATGATGGGCGTGACCGCAACTCGCGTCGTGTGCGTCGCCCTGTGATCCGCGTGCCATCGCGAAATAGGTCTTGAGCGAGACCAGGCCGCCCTTCCAGCCGTAGGCATCGGGGATGGCGCCAACCATGACACTGGTGTCGAGCACCTGGTCGTAAAGCGAGAAATCGCTCGACGGGATGATGGTTGCGCCGAGCGATTTCTGGCGTGCCCAGTTGGCAGCACGGAGTCCGGCTGCGGCTTCGAGAAGCTGCTGCTCGCTGATCTTGCCGGCCCAAAAACCTTCGAGCGCGAGCTTGAGTTCGCGGCGTGGCCCGATGCGGGGCGTGCCGAGTGTTGCGACTGGAAGTGAAAGAGAAGTCATAGCTTTAACCCCATTGTGGTGGGGGCAAAAGGCCATGGCGGACGCAGGCAGGGCAGCCGCAGATGCGGCAGCTGCTTGGCGTACCACCGGGACACCCCGCCCGTGGACGATTATGTTGTCGGGGCAGGTCTCCTGGCTCGCGGGTCGTCGCCTGCACCCGGGCCTTCCCGAAGCTTTCGCTTCAGTGACACGATTGGATGCGAGCTCGCCGCTTACAGTTGCGGGGGCAGCGCCGGCATTGCTTCAGTCCGAACGGACCGGGAGCGCACCGGCTTCCCTCTTAGCTCCAGATCAAGCGGGACCCGGAGAACCTCGACGTTTTCGATTATCTGCATCGATGGGGTGCCGTCAACCTCTCGCCGTTCACTTGCGCTGTGGCATACCGGCCGGAACGACCGTTCTTACGATCGATGAATCCAGTGCCTCGTAGTCGTGCAGTCCAATCGTGGCGTAGAGCTCCGCACGCGTCTGCATGCGGTCGACGAGCTTATGCGTGCCACCATCGCGCGAAATCGCAGCATAAAGTTCTGCTTGCGCCTTGTTTGCCACGCGCAACGAGGACACGGGCCAGATCACCATGGCGTAGCCCATCGCCTCGAACTCCGCGGCTGTGAAGAACGGCGTCTTTCCAAACTCGGTCATATTGGCGAGCAGAGGCACGCCGGGCATGCGCTCGGCAAAGGCGCGGAACATCTCGGCAGTGTTGAGCGCTTCGGGGAAGATCGCATCGGCCCCCGCTTCCATGTAAAGCTTGGCGCGGGCGACCGCCCCGTCGAGGCCTTCGCTTGCGGCAGCATCAGTCCTGGCGATGATCACGAGATTGCGACGGGTTTTCGCCGCGGCTGCGACCTTGGCCGCCATGTCATGTGCATCGGCGATCTTCTTGTCGTTCAGATGGCCGCATTTCTTCGGCAGGACCTGGTCTTCGAGATGAAGCGCGGCCGCGCCCGCATCTTCGAACACGCGCGTGGCATGCATGACGTTGAGCGCCTCGCCGTAGCCGGTGTCGGCGTCGACGAGAAGGGGCAGGCCCGATGCGCGGACGATTTGGCGGATGAAGAAGGCGACTTCATCCACGGTGATGATACCGAGATCAGGCAGACCCATCGATGCTGTCATCGCAGCGCCCGAGAGATACAGCCCCTCGAAGCCGGCTGTCTTGGCCTGGAGCGCCGCCATGCCGTTGTGTGCGCCGGGAAGTCTCAGGATGCCTGGCCGCTTCAGCAACGCGCGGAAGCGGAGGCCAGCGGCCTCTTGTGGCAGATCGGCGGCAACGAGATAGGGCATCTGGCAGTTCCTCAGGCGGCGCGGATCGACGAGCGCAATCCGCTGCGTTGTGCGAGCGGCACGAAGATCAGGTTCTCCGGGCCGACATAATTTGCCGACGGCCGGATGATCTTGTTGTCGATGCGCTGCTCGATGACGTGGGCAGCCCACCCCGACGTGCGGGCGATCACGAACAGTGGTGTGAACATCGCGGTCGGCACCCCCATCATGTGATAGGACACTGCACTGAACCAGTCGAGATTTGCGAACATCTTCTTGGTCTCGGCCATCACGGCTTCGATCCGGTCGGCGATCTCGAACATCTTCATCGAGCCTGCCTCGTGCGACAAGCGGCGTGCGACCTCCTTGATCACCTTGTTGCGGGGATCGGCGATCGTATAGACGGGGTGGCCGAACCCGATCACGACCTCCTTGGCGGCGATCCGGCGGCGGATGTCAGCATCGGCCTCGTCCACGTCACCGTAGCGCTTTTGCACCTCGAATGCGACCTCGTTGGCGCCGCCATGCTTCGGCCCGCGCAGCGCGCCGATCGCGCCGGTGATGGCCGAATACATGTCGGCTCCGGTGCCGGCGATCGAGCGGGCGGTGAAGGTCGAGGCATTGAACTCGTGCTCGGCGTAGAGGTTGAGCGAGGTATGCATGGCACGGACATGCGAGTCCGACGGCTTACGGCCGTGCAGAAGATGCAGGAAATGTCCGCCGATCGTGTCGTCGTCGGTCTCGACGTCGACGCGCCGGCCATTCTGGGCGAAGTGGTGCCAGTAGAGCAGCATCGAGCCGAGCGAGGCCATCAGGCGATCCGCGATGTCGCGCGCGCCTGGATGATTGTGATCGGAGGCTTCCGGCAGCACGCAGCCGAGCGTGGAGACGCCGCTGCGCATAACGTCCATCGGATGCGCCGCGGCGGGGAGGGCCTCCAGGGCAGCCTTCACGACGTTCGGCAGGCCGCGCAGGCCCTTCAGCTTGGCCTTGTAGGCGGCAAGCTCAGCCGGCGTCGGCAGGCTGCCGTGCACGAGCAGATGGGCGATCTCCTCGAATTCGCAGGTCTCTGCGACATCGAGGATGTCATAGCCGCGATAGTGCAGATCGTTGCCGGTGCGGCCGACGGTGCAGAGCGCGGTGTTGCCGGCAACGATGCCGGACAGCGCAACCGATTTCTTGGGCGCCGGCTTTGAAGACACTTCGTTCGTCATGATGCCAATCCCTTGATTTACGAAAGCGCTGAGTTAGCCTTAGCGGCCCGACCAATCGAAGATGCCGGTCGATCCCTTAGCGCCGAGCTGCGATGAATCGACGGTGAAGGTGAGCCCGATGAGATCGCCGGCCTTCAGCTCGGGCAGGCGCTCGACCAGGCCGAGCAAGCGATCCTGCTCGGCCGGTGCGATGACGCCGTCGGCGAGGCTGCGGAATTTTGCGACATATTGCGGCCGCGCGAGCGGGCGCGCGCCGAGCGGGTGCGCATCCGCCACAGCAAGCTCGTCGCTGACGATGGAGCCGCCCTTGAGCGTGACGACGACGCGGCCGCCGAATGCCTTCTGCTTAGGATCGTGGCTGTGATAGCGCTGTGTCCAGGCGGGATCTTCGACCGTCGAGATCTTGTGCCACAGTGCGACGGTCTCGGGACGCGCCGCTCGCTCCGGGGCGTAGGACTTCTGGTGATGCCAGCCGCCGTCTTCGAGCGCGACCGCGAAGATGTACAAGATGGAATGGTCGAGCGTCTCGCGGCTGGCCTTCGGGTCCATCTTCTGCGGATCATTGGCGCCGGTGCCGATCACGTAATGACTGTGATGGCTGGTGTGGATCACGATGCTTTCGATCTTGGTGGGATCACCGATCTTCGGGCCCATCCGGCGCGCCAGATCGATCAGGGCCTGGCTCTGATACTCCGCCGAATGTTCCTTGGTGTAGGTATCGAGGATGGCGCGCTTCGGCTCGCCCTTCTCCGGCAAGGGGACGACGTATTGTGCTTTCGGACCTGACAGCAGCCACGCGATAAATCCATCTTCGCCCTCCCAGGCGGGCGAGGGCGCGCCTTCGCCGCGCATGACGCGGTCGACCGCCTCTATCGCCATCTTGCCGGCAAAGGCCGGTGCGTAGGCTTTCCAGCTCGAGATTTCGCCCTTGCGCGACTGGCGCGTAGTGGTGGTGACATGCAGTGCCTGCTGTACGGCCTGATAGATCGTCTCGATCGGCAGGCCAAGCGCGGTGCCGATGCCGGCGGCGGCCGACGGGCCGAGATGGGCGATGTGGTCGATCTTGTGCTCGTGCAGGCAGATGCCCTTCACCAGATTGACCTGGATCTCATAGCCGGTCGCAAGGCCCCGGATCAGCGCGGCGCCGTCGAGGCCGCAGTGCTGGGCCGCTGCCAGGATCGGTGGAATATTGTCGCCTGGGTGCGAATAGTCGGCGGCGAGGAACGTGTCGTGGAAGTCGAGTTCGCGAACCGCAACGCCGTTGGCCCAGGCGGCCCATTCCGGCGAGATGCGCTGGACTTGCGGCAAGCCGAACACTGTTGCACCGGGCTTGAAAGGGTGCGTGACGGCCTGGGCGCGTGCGCTCGCCACCGGCCGACGCGCAATGGAAGCCGCGGCAACGGCGGCGTTGTCGATGATGCGGTTGCCGATCATCTCGATCACGGCCGGCTCGACCGCGACCGGATCAGAGGCGACCTCGGCGATCTTCCAGGCGAGCTGGTCCGCCCGTGCCAGATGCTCGGAGGACTTGTAGGTGCGGACGTTGTGCGATTTCACGATCGGGAATCCTCAAGGCGTTGTTGGAAGAGAGCGAATCGACGGCGTCGGCTTTCCGGCCGCGTCGACCGCGGCCATCTCGAACGAGCCCTGCATGGCGATCCGACGAGAGCCGGCGGCGAGCGCTTCTGCGACGATCTCGACCGCGACCGTCATCGACGAACGGCCGAGGCGTTCGACCTGCGCGGTTAGTTCGACGAGTTCGCCGACGCGGACGGGCTCGTGGAATTGCACCTTGTCGGAGGTCGCCATCACCACCGCACAACGGGCTCGGCGGTTGGCCGCGACAAATGCTGCCTTGCCCATCAGGCTCAGGGCGTTGCCGCCGAACAAGGTGCCAAAATGGTTGGCTTATTCGGGGAAGACGACCTCGACGAAGCGTGTCGGCTCGTTCGGGTCCGGCGGCTGGTTCGAGAGCGGCCTGCATGGCGCGATATCCGATGACCCTTGTTCAAGGACCCTTGCAACTCGGTCTGCTGTTCGCAATATCTGCAAAGCCAAAACCCGCGTATAGCACTGAAAAGGTGAAGCTTTGCGAAGCCGAGGTCGTGAATTTGCAAAGTTTGCAAAGTCGACAGGGGACGCCGGATGAAGAAGGCATTCATGGGCGTGCGCCTGAAGCGTCTGCGCGAGGAGCGCAGATTGACACAGCAGGCGCTCGCTTCGGCCATTGGAATTTCCCTGAGCTATCTCAATCAGCTCGAAAACAATCAGCGGCCCCTCACCATCGCTGTGCTGCTCAAGCTCAACGCCGCCTTCGGCGTCGACGTTCAGTTGTTCTCGGAGGATGACGAAGCCCGGCTCGTCGCCGATTTGCGGGAGGCGCTGTCCGATCCCGAGATCGGCGAGACGATATCGTCCGCTGAGCTGCGGGAGCTCGCGCTCAACATGCCGGCGCTGGGGAGGGCCGTGGTCAGCATCAGTCGCCGCTATCGGCAGGCGATCGAGCAAAGTGCGGCGCTCGCGGCGCGGCTCGGCGAGGATCGGCAGGCTGAGACGGCAATCCTTCCGTCGACGGCCTACGAAGAGGTGCGCGATTTTTTCTATGCGCGCCACAACTACATCGCCGAGCTCGATGAAGCTGCCGAACGTCTGGCGCAGGACTTGGCGCCGTCGGACGCGATCACTCCCGCCATTCTGAGCGACCACCTCCGGGCCAAATTCGACGTCACGGTCCTGATCGGTGACGCGGCTGACGATGTCCATCGCCGTTACGATCCGCAGAACAGGACGCTGCATCTTTCGCGCAGGCTCGAACCCGGGCAGCGCGCGTTCCAGCTCGCGACTCAGATTGCGATGCTCAGCCTGGATCGCGAACTGGGTGCGCTCGTCGATGCTGCGGGATTTACCAATCAGGAGACGCGCGGGCTCACACGCATCGGGCTTGCCAACTATTTCGCGGGCGCGCTAATCATGCCCTACGGGCGATTCCTGGCCGAAGCGAAGGTGCAGCGCTACGACATCGACATGCTCGGTGAAGTCTTTGGAGTCGGCTTCGAGACGATCTGCCATCGCCTGAGCACGCTGCAGCGGCCGTCCGCGCGCGGTGTGCCGTTCTTCTTCATCCGCGTGGACCGCGCGGGAAACATTTCGAAACGTCAGTCGGCGACGGACTTTCACTTCTCGCGGATTGGCGGCACTTGTCCGCTGTGGAACGTCTACGAGGCGTTCGCGTCCCAAGGCCGCATTGTGATCCAGTTTGCCCGCATGCCCGACGACCGCGCCTATCTCTGGATCGCACGAACCGTCTCTCGCAGGAGCGGTGGTTATGAATCTCTGAGCAAGACCTTCGCCGTGGCCCTGGGGTGCGACGTCAGGCACGCGGGAGAGCTTGTCTATTCACGAGGATTGGACGCTCACGACCCTGCGTCAGCGGTCCCCATTGGCATGGGATGTAAGGTGTGCGAACGTATCGATTGTCCGCAACGCGCTTTTCCCCCGGTCGGGCGTTCCCTGATGATAGACGAGAGGCAGTCGTTCTTTTCGCCATATGCAGCGTCCAAATTCCAATGACGCATGCGCGAGGAATCCGCCCATATCCGCTATCTGGACACATCTGACGTTGCCGCGCATCTCGTCGGCTTCTTTCCTTCTGAGCATTTGACTGCGGGCAGCACGCACAAGGCAAATCAGGCAATTAGGCTGGTCAAAGCGACGTTTCGCGACGAATTCAAATGCCTCGTGACGCAAGTCAAATCGGGCATCGTTATCGAATGCCCGGAGGCGACTGAGTGTGCAATCCTGAATTTATGCATTGTCGTCGAGCAAAAACTGGAGCGGCTGAAGAACGAGCCGCTCGCCGCCAAGATGGTCGAAGAGATTCTCGCGGTCTCCAGCGCCGAGCTTCGTCGCTGGTCAAAGGACGGTCGCATACCAACCAGCGGCCGGGCTTTTTTCGGCCAAGGCAGGAAGCAGGTTGGATTGTTTCTTTACCAGCCTGAGGCGATCCGCGAATTGTCGTCGCGTCCTGGTCAAATCATGCAATGGCGAAAACAGGATCGGCAGCACCGGCATTGAAGAGGGATTGCCCGCGTAGGGCCGGGCTCGGTGAGCGCACTATGGGCGGCGTGGTCGTTGGAGGTCGACAGTTCAGTCACCGACGCATTTCGGTAAGGAAAGCAATCATATTAGCCTGTTGCCGCTGCACAACAGCAGGAGCTTGAAACGACAGATCGAGCTGGCGCATCAGTCGGAGCCCTTCGGCCCTTCGCCTAGGCCCGACCACCATCTGCCACCTTGGGGGGACGAGACATCTTTCATGAGCGTGTCGTCAGTCGGCGAAGGGAGGCTCCACTGGAATGGCAAAGCCCGCCTTCACCCGGTCCATGACGACCATGGTTTTGAATCCTTTGATATGGAGGTTTTTCTGTAAGAAACGGCGGGTGAACTGTTCATAATCGTCCATTGTGCGCGCGGTAACGTAGAGGACGAAGTCAGCCTCTCCGGTCACATAGAACCCATTCACAACCTGAGCCGAAGTCTTGATGGCCTTTTTGAACCCGTCAATGATCTCCGAGCTCTCTCGCTCCAGGCTCACGAGCAAAAGCGCCTGGATGGATCTGCCGACCGCTTTTGGCGAAACGATCGAGATATCGGCTTCGATGATGCCCTCCGAACGCAGCCGTTTCAGACGGCGCTGACACGCCGTAGAAGAAAGGCCGGCGAGTTCGCCGATGGTTTCCGTCGTAAGGCGGTTGTTCTTCTGCAGGATCTCCAGGATGCGGGCGTCGATCCGATCGTACCGCATAGTTGGAGGCCATGCTTTGGAGGTGAGCTTCACCACGAAAGATCCTTGCGGGTAGAAAACGTCTCTTGAACGATGCCAAGTCGCGAAGGCACCTGCATCGGCTGATCGCGCTGTGACGCTCTCAAGCGCTGCAACTTCCATGCCGGAGCAGCCCTAGCAGAAGCCGCGGAGCTCACATGCCTGAAGCCTTGTGTCCCGAGCAACGAGAGTTCGCTGTCAGCCGACGCGGCGACCCAGGACCGCCGAGGAGGGACGATCACAAACGATGATTTTCGCTCTCAGACCTGCTTCAATCGCAATCGCATCCAGCGTTCTCGCGGCCTGCTTGAAACGGCGCTCGCTTAGCACGAGCTCTCATATGTTCAAATAGGCTTTTCTCAATGGGGTCGTGCTTCCGAAACCAGAAGCGCGATCATTGTTGTTCGGCGTTGGAGCCATCCACAAACGAAAGTTCAAGGTCGATCGCCGATAGCGCTATCACAGCGGGCGGTGCTTCCTGAATCTGCATAGGTTGGCGCTTGCTCTGCTTGTGACTATCGGATCGTTAGTGGCCGATACGAAAGCCGAATCGAAAGTTATGAAGCGATGTAGGCGAAGACGGGTAAGAAGCAGAAGCCGTTCTAAGCCCGGGTAATACCAACATCACTTTTATACACCGCGCGCGATCAAGCTCGCGTTCCGAATCGATGAGTACACCGAGCTGCGTGACCCCTTGCCAGCGGCATCATCCGCCAACGCACCCTGCAGACGCCAACATGTCGTAATTCGCTCGATGCCTTAGACCGTCAGCACCGGCTCATCGGGGTGGCATATCGGCGCTGGCAGGATCGACTAGAAAAGTCGCCCCGGGTGTTGTTACGCTGGCGAGTTCGAAGCCCTTGCACTCCGGAGCTGGCGAATTAGCGTTACTAATGTCGAGACGCAGTTTCTCTTCGCGATTTCTCGAAATGTGCGCTTTTTGTGCGTAGCGCCTTTGGTCGTGCTCAAATCTTTCCGAATGGAAGTAATAGCCGAAACCAAATACCCTTCGCACTATCCCGATATTCGTACAACGCACTGTGCGTCGGCTCGCCGATAGTTACGTGCTGGTAAGGGTTGTTAACTTGCGCTTGGTAATAGGCTGACTGGTTCGATTCGCGTCATCGTTTTTTAAGATTAAGCCGTCGAGGGAGCCGTTTTGGTTCTACGGCACCGGTTAAGTTTTTCAGAAGATTTTTTCAGGGGGGCGGCCGAGGTCGCTTTAAGTCTATGGGTTGGGATCAGCGAAAAGCCAAACGCGTTCAGCTCGATCATCGATATCACGCAACTTTGGTAGGCGCCGACGGCACATGGCGCCGCAATTGCGTTCTCCTTGATGTTTCCCAAACGGGAGCACGGCTTCGGATAGATGGATCGCCTGAAGTCCTCAAGGCGCGGCAGTTCTTCTTGCTGCTTTCGACGACGGGGTTGGTCTACCGCAGATGCGAGTTGGTCCGGCTGGACGGCTCCGAAGTCGGAGTCGAATTCGTAATGAGTCGGACTCGTGGTGAACGCGCGTTGCATTCCGACAGGTCGCCTAGCTCTGCCGCGGATTAATTCAATGGAATTGATTTGCTCGCGCAGTATACCTGCGCTGGATACGGAGTCCCTTTTGCCTTTCGAAGCCCGGGAGGCGCTGTTTCGCGATCACCACGGATTTCTTCTATATCTCACCAAGGGGTTATTCTGTTCTGCCTTTAACGAGGAGAGGCTTCTTCGTCTTGAGGCGCGGGAGGCGTTGATCTGGCTGAATGAGATGCCGGAAGAGCAAGGTTCGTTTTGGCGTTAGCTTGGGCGGCACTCTTGCGGCAATTGCTTAATCGAAGGTCCTGGGATGCCGGCTTTGAGAAGCCACCGCGCTATGAGACGAAATTGCTTTCTAAGGATATTGAAAAGAAACTGTCCGCGTGGCGCCGCCAAATCACAAGACTTCGGATGTAGATCAAGGGCCAGGAGATCCTGACCGAAGCCCTGAGTCCGAAGGTCGCGATCTCGAAAAGAAGCCCTTAATCATCCGGCAGAGACGTTCGTCTGCCTCGCTTGCAACCCATGCTCTTTTAAATTCGTCAAATTTCGAAAACAGGTTGCCTTTCGAGGTGCGGCCAGATTGAACGGAAATCGTCTGGATCCTTCCCTCACCGTTCCGCCATCAGTAAATGTTTTCGTGATCTGTGGACGTTTGAGCCCGGGCTGACCGCGGCCGAATGTTTCCTTCGACCGACGCAGCGGTAGGGCGTGAGGAGCATTATTGCAGTGTCGGCTTAGCGGCCTGCCCCGCCTTCGCCAAGAGCCAATCTTCGACTCGGCGGATTTTGCTCAATAATTCGGCGGCGTCGGCACGATCGCGCGCATAGTAATTGACGACGCTGCATGTCAGGAGTGCAATGGCAACGGCCGCGTCCGTAACGTCTTCGTCCATAAGCACTGCCGCCATCGTTTCGGCCAGCATCTTTGCGCGTGCAAGCTCATCGCCTGAGGGGTTCGCTAGCATGGGCGGTACAGGTTCTGTCATGCGATCTCGCTGTGAGCCGAGCAGATACATTTACCACTTTATTTCCCACGCAATCAACCTTTGCGTGTACGAGGTTCAAACGCTTGCCGCAACTGATCTCCTCAAGTTAGCGCTATCAAGTCATTCGGCTGACCTGGAGAGGAGGATCTTTTCTGTTACATTGCGGGAGTTAGTTTATTCCTTTGTGCAGATGCCTCAAGTCGATGTCAGTTGTAGATCTGGTTCCTGAAATTCCCGAATGGTTCTGGCAGATAGTATGACCCGAACCACGACGCAGACTCGCCAACGCTGTTGGGAATTGAATGCGGGGCAAACTGCCAAAACTTCGCCTACGAATTGCTGCGGCATTTCAGCCGTTACGTTCCCAGCTTGCGGTCAAGCAATCTGTGGGACGATACAGAATATACGATCGAGGTCGATCAATATCAGCCACTCGATCTTCTGCTCTTCAACCGGAATCAGAGCGCCTGGGGCGCCCATGTCGCCGTCTACACGGGTAACGATCGGGCAGTCCATTTGAGCCGGCGGCTCGGCCATGCGGCTATATGGCCGCTTGCGCATTTCGCGCAGCGTCCAGAATATCAGGTACTGGTCGGGGCGAAGCGGGCTATAGCTCTCGCGTCCGGTCGCTAAATTCCAGAAGTCGGGCACTATAGGGCGAACCCCTTCACTTCAAGATGCTGCGAGCGACATTCGTTAGTTCGCCTCGTTGCACAGCGCTCCCAACCAACGAAAATAACCAGCCCGTAGTGGCGCCGGGAGGAATCCAGATGCCGACACTCGATCCGCATCAATATCCGTATCGAGAACTAGCTGACATTCTCGCAGCTTTTCGGTCACTACGCCAAATCGCTGACAGCTAAAATATCTTCCCCAAGAGGTACCCGCGCGCGCCGATCGTCCCCTGCACAGCCATTCCGATCAGGCTGTCCTTCAGCTTCGTCCCATACTGGGTAATGATGGGGTTCAGGAGCGCCACCAGTACATCGACGCGAACCCGCGTGGCCTTCAACAGACACCGGGCGGCTGAAATTTCGGCCTCGCGCTGTTCTTTCTCCAGCGGATCGTCGAAGTCGTTGGCCTCGCGGATTGCCTTCTCCAACTTCTCCATCGCTGCGTCGGCGTCAGTACACTCCTTGCTGTTGTGATGATCGTGACGGTACGATCTGATGCCGGCACGACCTTACCGAGATGCTAAGGCTTGTCGGCGAAAACGATCGCGAGCACGTGAAGCTTCTAGCCTGTCGGGCCGTATACGAACTCACCGCGCTTGCTGCGAACTATCACGCTTGGACAATGGTCGACAACGAACCATCCATTGTTGCTCGCAATCGATCGGTGGAAGGCGCAAGGCAAGGAGGCCTTAAGAAGGCGCATCGCTTGGCGCCGTCTCCCACCGCATCACGCTTTGAGCTGAGAAACTTCAATCTTCCTGCAATTGACGTTGGGGCCTCGCTCGACATGGTCGAACACATCGGCGTGAAGAACATTCAGAACCATTGCTTCGATCTGGGCGATCATCTCACCGCTCAACTGGATGAGCTCGACATTGGTCTTCGTTGGTCCGAGTCGGGCAACATCGCTCGCCTCACATCTATGTCGTCGGTCTGCCCGCGACACACTGGCTCAGCTACCTCGAAGAGAATGGCGTGCGTATTTCCCCCGAACGCGACGGCATCCGCATATCGTTCGGCATGCTCAACACGGTCGACGATATGGATCGTCTGGTGCATCTCATCCGCGAACGCCAATCAAAAAAGTCATTCAGCGCCGCTTAGGACTTTGCATGGACCGGTTTGGTAAGCCGCACGCGAAGTAGACAGCAGCCTGATCCTGCCCAAGGGCGAGCATCATGCCTTTTCACTTACTGACATGTTGAAGGAGAGGATCGCGCATTTTGGTGACGCGATCGATTAGTACCGGCGCAGCGCGCACGACGACCGACCATGCGGAGCATAGCGTCGTGTACATCCGCAATTGTGAGGCTCGCGATGTTCGGAGTTCTTTTTAAGTAGACCACAGATGGCCAGCGCTTTGATCGCCTACCAGACGATCGTGTTCATCGACAAAGCTGTGCGGATCCCGGGTACCGCACCGGGTAAGTAAGACAAGGGATCAGATATTGACGACGTGAAGTTGCAAAGTGCCCTGCTTGGCAGCATGGCGGTCGTGAAATAAACGGCCTCGAGTTCTCGATTATCGCACAGTCGTGGCCCTATCTATCGCCAGGATTGCTCTTCTCGCTTTCCCTAATGGCTGCCGTCTTCCTGACCGGAATACTTCTTGGGACGCTCTTCGCGCTCGTGCAACACTTTGAGCTCCGCACGCTGCGCCAGTTCGTCCGTAGCTACGTTGCCCTGATGCGATCGATTCCGCTCATCCGCTCCGGCTTCTTCGGTCGCATTGCGCGCCTCCGCTGAACGGAATCACGGCTGGCGATTCTGCGAGCTTTCCGGCCCTCCGACCTCAAAAGCCTGCAATCTCGCATCGGCAGACGGCGGGGGAAGGCGACTTGTTTCGCGTCAAGTTGGATCAGATCATCCACCTCAAGCACGAGTCTCGTTGTGCTTTCTTGAGGCCTTTCCGTGATCATGACTTTTCGATGCGGTGCGTCCTGGCTTGGAAACGCATCGAGGTTAGCGGCTCGTCAGCTTACGGACAGCTAAGCTGCTTATCAGCGGAGTCAGGTCTAATGACCTGAACACAATGCAACATCCATAGGAGTGTGGTCGTCATGTACGGTCGAATCAACAATTGGTCGGATGTTCCATCCGATGATGAATATCATCGCGCAGGCTCCCCGGAGCACGGGAATGCCGACGACTTCGCGGACGCATTCGCTAGAATGCGAATGCAGGATTCCGGTGCCAGCTCATCCTCGCGTCCAAGTTATTACAACAGTTCAAGACCTCCTATCGTCGAGATCGACCAGGCCACATTCCGGCGAGAGGTGAGGACCTTTCATGGCGACGAAATCAATCATATCGCCAACAATCCACAGGAATACTCAGAACGTGTATCCGAAAGGGCTAGGCGCACATCGGACGTCGCTAGCGAGTATGGCATCCGAAGAGATTCGCCCGCCGCCCGATATTACAGCTACCAACTCGGAAATAGGAGTGTCGGTCTCCAAAGAACGGAAGGCGGATTTCCTATGACTGACTTCAACAGCCAAGGCTGGCGAGAACAGTTCCCCGGACGAACTGACGTCACCTCAATCGTGGATTTCCAGGTTGCTCATCCGCTCGTTTCGAATGCCGGCGATATTTTGCTCGAGCATCAACTTCGGCAAGACGGCGAACGGCCTCTGGTGAACTGGCGTCCTGCGAATGATGACGCGAGGACCCGTGCAGAACAAATGGGCTTCGTCCATGTGGACCGAGACGATATGGTACTTGACCCAACCCGGTCCGGACCCTGGAACTACAGGGATGGTGATTGGCAGCGTGCAACCCATCATTCGAGGTATCTCTCCAAAGAGGCCAGCGATACTGAATCTTCAGCAGCGTCCGACTCGGATGGAGACTTTATGTGACGTGAGATCTCCACCAATCCGTGACGGAGGTGGAGCAAGGAGCGCAGACCAACGAACATCTGCGGCTTACGATCGAGTCTAGGATCGAACGAAGCCGAAACCAATTCGGCTGAATTCGCGAGGTGCACTATGCGGACGCACCGCGGCGGTTACGAGACCCGATGAACAGGGCAACAGGAAACCCCGGCTTTCGGCCGGGGTTTTCGATTGCACGTCCCGGACGGGAAGAGCAGATTGGCTATGGCGGGTGCGAGCGCCAGTGTGTCCGCTTCCGGCCAGTTATTGTGTGCGGTACACCATCAGAATGGCGCGGGATCATCCCGTTTGCATCCAGGGTCTCATGAGACCATCAGACCTAAGCGGATGAGGGCTGAGCGGCATAAACCTGACGGCGCGGTTAATGTGCAAGAACCTGCGGCGAAGAGGCGACTACGGCTATTGTACTGTCTGGTTAGGCGAGTCGGACCGCGGTTGTAGATTCGGGCGCCCGGCTTTGCCCTTCTCATCGAGGGCAAGCGAGAGCTTGAGGTTGTTGGTCAGCATCGGGCTGTCAGGAGCCATTGCGAGAGCTTGCCGATATAGCGCTTGTGCTTCTTGGTGATGCCCCTCGCTGTCAAGGACAACCCCCTTCGCGTTCAATATGCGCAAGTCGCCAGGGGCAGCGAGTAAGACTTTGTCAAGTACCTCAAGCGCCTGATCCGGGCAATTTCGAGCCAGCAGAGCACGCGCAAGGGGAATGGCAGCGTCGACGTCGTCGGGCCGCTTCTTCAACGCATCACGCAAAGCCTCCTCGTCAAGGTCCCCACGTACGGCGCATGCAGAGCGTTCGCGCGTAGCAGCATCGATCTCCCTGGTGCCCTGTAGCTCTGGTGCCGGCATCTGCTGTGTTGAAAGTCCTGGCTTATCCCAGCTCGTGCAACTTCCAAGCAGCAGAAGTGGGAGGATAGCTATGCGCAAGTTCGCAGTACGGGAGCACAACTTCCGCGGGGTATCCATCTGATATGAATTCATAACATGACCTTACGACCGGCTGCCGTGCTCTGCTAGCTAATCGGCCGTCGCGCCAAGGCGCGCTCCTGAGGGGATCTTATGCTTGGCGGCACCGAGGTTGACGGATCCAATCGGCTGGACCGTGAAATCCGAGGCGAGATCCTGATAAGACAGAACCGGAAGATCGATCCCGTTGCGCGTGAGAAATCCCCGCAGAAACCGCCGGATGTCCATTGGCCCGAGAATGACGGGCGGCCTCTGACTGCGTGCGATGGTTGATTGGATCTGACGGAATTGTGAAAGCAGCATCTCGCTCTCGTGGTTCTCCAAAACGAGGTAGGGACCGACCGCGGTGTCGCGCACCGCCGCGCGCACGATTTCCTCGGTTTCACGCTCGACAATGAACGCAGCCACAACTCCGTGGGCATTGGCATAGCGATGACAGATCTGACGTCCGAGACCGGAGCGAACATATTCGGTGAGCAGGGCGACATTTTGCTCGCGCTCGCTCCATTCTGCCAGCGCCTCGAGGACCAGGCGCGTGTTGCGAATAGGGATGCCCTCGTCTAGTAATCGACGTAGAACATCGGCTATCCGGGGGATCGGGGTCGTGCGCAGCACCTCCTTAACGAGATCAGCATATTCCTGCTCCATTCGCGCCAGCAATTGTCGCGTCTCTTGGATGCCAACCAGCCGCTGTGCATACCGTGTCAACGCCGACTTTACTCGCAAGGCGATGGCTTCGCTTGGAGCGCGATGCCCTATTCCGGCAGCTTTGAGAGCTGGCGCATGACTTTGTTCGATCCAAATCCGGTTCTTCTCTGGATCTTGCCGAAAGGGGATACCGCTCAATTCAATGTTCGCCACGTCGTCGTCGAGCACGAGTTGCGTGGGGTCAACAAAATCCCCGCCAACAGGCACTCCCTCGACATCTACCCTGAATTGCGAGTCCGATAGGCGCTGGTCGACTCGGGTGGGAATACGTGGGATTGTGATGCCAAGATCAGATGAGACCAGCGCAGAAACGTCTCGGATGGAACCCTCGAGCTCCTCTTTGTCGATTGCATGTGTCAGGTTTGGTGCGAGGAATAGTGTGATCGGAAGTGCCTCCGCAGGCACGGTTTTAGTCTGAGTCTGTGCGGCAGCTGGAGCCGAACCAGTGATATCGGTGCCCGTCTTGGCGTCCGCCTTGGCCGCGGTGTTGGCGCCCAGCGCACCAGCCTTGACAAGGCTCGCCCCGCCAAAGAGTGCGGCCAGTATCATGAACGGTGGCAAGGGGAATCCGGGGACGAGGCCCATCAAAGCCAGCACGCAGGCGGCTAGCCGTAGCGCTTGTGTGCTGGCCGTAAGTTGGCTCACGATGTCGGCACCAAGATTCAGCTTGGAAGGACCGCTGACACGAGTGACAATGGTTGCGGCTGTAATTGACAGCAGCAAAGCCGGAATCTGCGAAATTAGCGCATCACCTATGGTCAGGATCGTATATTGATCGAGCGCATCTTCAAGCGACATGCCCTTGGAGAGCAAACCGATTGTGATGCCGCCCAGCATGTTGATGCAGATGACTACGAGCCCGGCGATGGCGTCGCCCTTCACGAATTTCATAGCGCCGTCCATGGCTCCATGAAGCTGGCTCTCTTGCTCTAGCGCAGCGCGCCGACGGCGAGCTTCGTGCTGATCGACGTGTCCGTTGCGCAGCTCGGCGTCAATGGCCATCTGCTTCCCAGGCAATGCATCAAGCGTGAAACGCGCTGATACCTCTGCGACCCGTTCGGCCCCCTTGGCGAGAACCATGAATTGCACCATGGTCACGATCAGAAATATGACAATTCCAACGGCGATGTTGCCTGATATGACGAAATCGCCAAACGTATGAATGATGCTGCCCGCATCACCCTCCGCGAGAATCAAGCGCGTTGTTGCCACCGTAAGAGCCAGACGAAAGACGGTGGAGATGAGGATGACGCCCGGTAAGGACGAAAAGTCAACTGGTGTGTTGAGATAGAGCGCAACCATCAGCAGCAGTACGGCAAAACCGAGGTTGAAACCGATCAGCATGTCGATCACTACGATCGGGATCGGCATGATCATCATTCCGACCGCCAGAAGGAGCATCAACGCGACCATCAAGTCCGGATTGGCCGGCGCGCGTACGATGAAACTACGCAGGAGGTTGGGCATAAAGGGTCTATTGTTCCTTGATTGGAGCGGTGCTGCCCCGTAGTGATACATAGCTCTTGAATGTGGCATGGGCCTCAGCCATGCGGCCGGCCTGACGCAGAGCGTGACTGCGCAAGAGCATCAAAGGCAGACGGGAAGACGGCTGGTCGTCAAGTTCGTCCAGCCGATCCAAAGCTACCAATGCCTCGTCACCGTGGCCCTCAGAGATTAGAGCGTAAGCCAGAATGCGAAGCAGGTCGACGTCTTGAGAACCTTCGTGAGCTGCGAGTCGCAATAAAGCGAGACACTGTGCGCTCTGCCCGCACGCAAGATGGACATACGAAAGCGCGCAAAGTAAATCGCGTTCGTTGGTCGAGATCAGCAAGACATCACCGGCTGTTGAACCGCGTGGCCCCGGGGCAGATGTGTTGCGCTCCTCTGGCTCGCCCATTTTCTAGCCTTCGATCAAGCCGTTCTTATTCTGCCGGAGTAGGATCAAATGGCGCAGCTCCATTTGCAAAATCGCTATTCCTTCACGCGCCATCGGTGCTTCTGGCACGGTAGATAGTGCATCGGCTAAACCCTGCACAAGTAAGCTGTGTTTTTCTGGGCGTAGGACGCCCGTATCGCGTAAACGCGGTGTAACGAAGGAGAGCAGGTTCTCCGCAAGACTCGGACCAGTAAGCCAAGCAAGTTCTGAGCCTGACTTGATCTCACCGGACTGGACTTGAGCCTCGTTGACGTTGATGCGCGAGACACGATCAATCGAGTGTAGCTCCAATGCGGTCTCGACCGTCGCGTCTACAAGCCGAACTTGCGGGGGGCTATCCTGAAAAGTCTTGTAGCTCTGGCCGCTATTTGCATGCGTTCCCTTGAGTTCGGTGCCCTTCGCTTGACGTATAGTGGGCGAGGCGGCAGGTAGATGATCGTCCACCGTAAGCCCCTGAAACGAGGCGCCAGGCGCGACGGAATGCTGGGACAGCCTAGTCATGACACTTTCCTTCTGAGCTGCGGGCCGGAAACTCTAATAGGGGAGTGCAACCAGCCGGCCATTCCGGCTAAGGAGCACGCGTCCCTCCTCGATCCCATTGACGGTCCATCCATTATTCAGCAGCGCGCCCACGAAATACTTCTGGCCAGCAATGACCAGATAAGGGTCACTTCCGCGCCAGACAGCCTCGACAGCTATGGAGGAGGGCGCCTTCTCTTGCTTTACCGCTACTGTGTTGATGAGCACGTAAGCGCCGTTGCCGTGGTCATCGAACCGTTGCTGGAGTTCTTGCCATTTAGGCAGCGAAGCTGGCGTAACCGTGCCATCAGCGGTAACAACTCCCGCCCCAGACCCGACCTTGATATCGAAAAGCCCCGCGCGCTCGACCTCCTGTTGCAGCTCTTCGGCAGCTGCATCGGTCATCAGAGCATAGGGAGCCTTGGGGGTTGGCTTCATTGCAACTTCGTTGCCACGGCCCACATCGGCGCTCAAACCAACCACCTCGTCCGACTGGGAGAAACTGGTTGAGACTGCGCCGACCGCGACAGAACTGATCAGGACTGAGGCGAGTGCGATGGTCGCGAGCCAGCGACCAGTAGAGGCAGTTTGTTTAGTACCCTCAATGGACCAGCGAATGGACATCTCGCCCAAATGCATGACCGTCGGAAGAGGAACAAGAACGCGCTCGTTCGGGGAAATGGTCTCGCGTCCCTCGATCCCAACTTCCGTCGCAAAAGCCTCGATTTCGATCGAATTGCGATATGGCGTGACACGAACATGATGCGGTTCGAGCCCTTGCTCGATAAAGACTAGGTCAGCATCCAAGCCGCTACCAATCAGGCTCGGTCCCATACCAGTTTTGCCGGTAACCCCGCAGTAAAGCCCCGACAGCACCTCAAAATGCGGGGAATTCATTTCATGCACGGTCGATCTCCTGAAGAGCGAACGAAGCCGTGCGGCGAAGCCGCACGGCCCGTTACGACTTGGCGGATTACGTTACTCGGGAAAGGTGGGACGACGGTGTCTCCCACCTTGTCTGTTACTGCACGCGCTCGTCGGCTACTTTCTTGATGGTCGTAAGGTTCGTCGAGACGACGCGAAGCTCCACATCTCGCTGAGTGGCCTGCAAGCTCGTGGCGGTGAGAGCGGCGAGCTCCTTTTGGAACGCAGCCTGTGACGCAACGTCGGAAGCCGTGGAACCAACAGTGGCGGCAGCTGTGTTAGCTGTCTCGGCTGCAGTCGAGCCGCTGACGGGTGAGTGAGGCATATCGTTTCTCCTGTTTTATCGAGAGTTCGCCGCTAGTAGCGGCTCGTATAACCTGGCGACGACATGCGACGTCAGGTATCTTCTTCCGTCTCGGTCATGGCATCTGACAAAGAAGCCATTTGGCTATCTACCATTTGGAAAGCAATGGCTCCGAGAACGGTGTTGAATGCTTGGCGCATAGCTGCGTCATGCGAGTTGCTGTTGCTATCCGGACCCGACGCGCCATTTGCAGGGGGGCTGCTTGCAACAGGCGATTTGGGATGCCCCTCATGCGCGCCAGCTGCGTGCGAAGGCTCTTTGTGCCCATGAGCCGCACGCAGCTCGCTGTCAATTGGCGCGGGGTGGCCTAAGCCGGAAATGCGCATCGGGTTCTCCTTTGCAATTTAAGTCATGCGGATGGAGGCTGTCTCCGCTGTCCCTATTCTGTCCGTGTTAGCTTTCGGCAAGCTGACGAGCTCCGAAGAAAATACAATCGAGCCGAGGGTTAATTGCCGCGTTTGGCTCCATTACAGCGTGGCCGGCGTCGGTGGCAGCTCTTGTGCGAATTTGCTTCCCAGAACCAGCGAATTGTCTCGATACGATAAGAAATGAGCTATGAGGCTTGCTCAGACGATCCGCGCGCGAAGAACGATAGTTCCCGATCAACCGAACTGCGATGGGTCAGCTTGCCGCTCCGCCGCAGACGTCTAAAACTCATGTGGTGACATTCGGCTTCGGACCGCTTTGTTGGGCGCTTCGTCCTCGACACTGGCTCATTCGAGTTCTACCTCGGCGCATCTAAAAGAGCCGATAGTCAAGGGACCGGTTTCGGACGGGCTTCCAAAGAATCGTGGCAACGGTGGACTGCGTTGAAGCTGATCGTGAAGTCGGCGATCTATACAGCTAACAGCAACGCGGCGCGCAACGGGCGATAAAAAATCGTCTGGCCTGGACGAAAGAACGTGAGACTGGCAAAGCTTGCGTGACTCGCGGACCCACCGGGCGGAGCTCCGCAAGCTGTCTTTGTCAGGCGGTGATCTGAGACGATTTGCGTCGCTCTGACTAGGTGTAAGCGTCTACAGCTTGGGTACGCTCGGACGCAACGCGTTCCTTCAGGTTCTGCAAATAATTCTCCGCGTAGGACTGGGCCACCGAAACCGGCAGGTCGACGCCGGCCGTCGCGGCTTCTTGAATTGCCTGCTTCGCCAAGCCTTCGCGCATGGCCAGCTTGACCTCCGGTCCGGAGATGCAGCCGACCGCCTGCGCTGCAATACCGAGGCCCGCTTCTTCCAGTGCTTGCTTGATATTTCCGCCTGTGATCGCGGTGTGCAGTAGATTTGCTATCTGCGCCTCGCTCTCGAGCTCCATTGACGCCAGATCGGCTAATTCGCCTAGGCCTGGAACGAAGCCAAGTACACCAACCGCCGTGGCAGCCCAGTCGAGGACCTTTGAGCCAACCTTCAGCACGTCATCAAGTCCGTGCATGAAGGCGCCTCCATTTTTCTTTGGTGACTTGATGTCGGGCTGATCCGCCGCGCCCATCTCCATGTCCGCAACAGCAGATTGCTCGGCAGTCGTTTGAGCGACGTGCGTCTTCGACAGGTGAGCAGTGCGGTTTGCGGCCGACATATTGTTGAAGAAGTGCGTGAAATCCTTATTGCTGATGTTGCCGGAATCGACGGTATGGCCGCCGCCAAAGTCGAAGAACTTGTGGTGGGTTTTGTAGCCTGTGATCGAATTGTTGATCAATCCGAATAAGAGAGGATCCGAGAGCAGCTGTGAGGCGGCCTTTCGCACATCCGGGGCAAGCCTCTTGTCATCGGCCATGCTCGCCAGCTTGTCCCGGGTCAGGTCGCCCTTTCCAAAAAAGGCGCCTTGGTTCCTGTCGATCGTAGCGAGCGTGTCCAGCTCGGCTTGCGTCAGATTCATCGCTGATGAGGCAACCTGCAAGAAGTCCTCTTTGTGGACCTTGTCTACCGAGCCGCCATACAATTGTTTCCACTCGTCGGGATGGCTGAGGAAGTATTGAGCGGCCGCGAGAACCTGAGGCGGGCATTTACCGGTTTTGGCATCGCCATCGACGATCTGCTTGAAATCGGCGAGACTTAGGTTCTTGGGCAGGTTGTCGGAATACCGATATAGCTCACGCAATGCATCGGTTTCAGCCATGACCGATGGCTGGCCATTGCCTGCGCCGTCCGAAGGAATGTAGTTATTTTCGTAGTTCTGCGCCCGCTGCTCCTGGAATGCGGCAACCTGTGAGTGATGATCGGAGAAGGCGGAGAGATCACCTGCCTTGATCTTCCCGCCACAACGGCCGTCGCCTTGCGAGCCTATGGCATAGAAGAGCTCCGGGTCCTGCTGCAGTCCCTGGATCGCCGCCTTCAGATCCGAAGGCGTGGTGGGATCATTGGCCAAATCTCCAAGAGAGTTCCAATCGAGCGGACATTTGTCTTTGTGGCGGTTCAGAATGGATACAATCTGCAACTCGGAATTGGTCAAGGTGCCGCCGTTCCACGTAACCCTCGAGCTGGGCACTGGCGCGGCCGCAATCGGAGCTGGGCTCGCAGCAGGGGATGGCTGCGGGGCCTGGGCAGATGCTTCCAGTGCAGCCCTGAGATCTGGGGGTAGGATATTCTGCGCCTCCTGCGAGAGCCCCGCCGTAAGTTCTTTGATCGACTCTGCTGCGCCATCGTCAGGCGGTGCGGAATGATCGGAGCTCGTGTCTTTCAAGGAGTAACCGGCCAGCATCGCCTCGAAACTCGAAACCTCCTGCACCGAGGGAGCAGGCCCGTAGAAAGCCGTAGTTGCGTTGGTCACGGATAAGTTGGTGACTGACATCAATGTGTCCTTTGACAGGAAATTGCACCACATCCCGTCATGTGGTGCGGCCGGAGCTCGAGACGAAGAAATAGCGTGGACGGGCAGAGTCCAAGAGCTCAGATACTTCCGATTAAGCTCTCAGTCCCGCTACAATCTAGATCGTCCTCTGGCTATGATAGGACCAGTTAGCTTTCCAGAAGCTGACGGCGCTCAGAAGAATTGAGACACAAAACCGGTCTTGCCCGAAGCTGCGGGGCCTCTTGGTAGGCCCGATTAGCCGTCGCAAGGGCTGCGCAATCCTGCAAGGCTGTTTTACTGCCCTTCCAATCAGCGCAATTCGGCATCGTGAGATGTTCGCGGTGTATAGCTTTAATGATTGCGATCGTTGGCGCTGTGGAATGGGCGAAGGAAGTAGCTCTTGAGTCATCGAAGCTGATTGGGCTCACTTCGCGTTCATATATGCTCAGCCAGTTGGCGGAGTTCCAGTTGGAGCATCCGTGGCCCGACGTTAACGTCATTGTGCGCCCGCGCTGATCATCCTGTACATAACGCTCCATCGTGAGGCCAGCACTGGGTTTCTAAGAAGGGACAGAGGGTAGGCGAGCGCATTGAGTTCGTTCGCATGTCAGTCTTGGCGTCAGCTTATCTCTCGCTGAGACCAGGCCCGTGAATCACGCTGTCTTGATGCGGCGCGTCGGGCGAGAGAAAACTCTCCGGTCCACCACGAATGATCATGCTTGAGGACCCCCGAAACAACATCAAGGCCGATTCGCGCGGCTTTTCGACTGGCGCAGGGTTCCGCCGCGCCTGCGCCTCCGCCATTAGGCCTTTCAGCGTTTCCTCCACAAGCGCCATAAACCGAGGCGGACCGGAAGCAAAGACGACGCCATCTCCGGTTGCCGCTTTCACGACATAGCGCTCATCGGAGATCTTAAGCGAATCCAGTGCCGACTTGAATGCATCGAACGTGATCGGATTCAAGACAAATAGACGGCTCTGCGCCTCGTGCGCATCGGATACGTAAAGTACGAGTCCATCGTAGTACCACTGAAGATTGTAGAGATTGGCCAAATGTTCGAGGAACTCTCGCGGTGCAAGATCCGGCATGCGCCCGCGAATCCGTCCCTTGACCTCTGGGCTGACATTGACTCGAATTTTTAGGTTGTTGCCGAATTCCTGCAGTACGGACGCGAGATCCTGATCCAGGACCGTGTAGCTATAAGGCGTCGTTGGGAGCGCCAGCTCAGCACCGTGCAGCCCGGCGAGGCCCACGAAAAGGAAAACCCCGACATTCAGAACGTTCTTGAATATGTGCAGCGTCATGGCTCGGTAAGGATTCCTCATTTCGCGCGCGAGAAGACGCACCAAAATTCGTCCAAAATTGGGAGCGGAGAATTCGTCGCTAGGTGGACCGGCGCGTGAATTTTGGATCCTGATTCTCGTCAGCTTTTTGTCAGCTGGCGTCTCTAGGGTGCCCGTTCACGCCAACGAACAGCTAATCTCATCACGTGCGAGCATGATCTCATCCACAACGTTAGGCGTTACGCCGATCTCTGCCAACCCCGCCGAATGTCTCTCCAATGCCTGTTCGTCCGCGCAGGCAAAGTTTCAAGAGAGTTTAGTCTCCGTGAAGCATAGCGCAGCGCCGGTGTCGGAACTTGAGCGTGCAATTCCGCACGCCGGCCCGCTTGGCGATCGCCTTCTTCAGAATCTTTCTGCAGTGCACCGAGCCGCACCATTGCCAGCCAGCGCACTTCCCTCGCAGGTAAGTGGCGAGCCGATTGTGGCGGGCATTCCGCCTGGGCCGGCTGCGCAGCCCGTCCTGCGCTCGCACGAAGTCGAGGTGCATCCGGTCGGCGGGTCGCAAGGCGTGGATCACTTCGAATCGACATTGGCGAATCTGCGGAATGTTTATGAGGGGGTCATTCAGGTGTCGCTCATCTCCAAGGGTGCCAGTGCTGTCGGCTCCTCTATGAATAAGCTGATGTCAGCGGGCTGAGCGGCGGGTGATGATTGTCTTGGCGCAAACAAAGATCGGCCGTAGCGTGGCCACGGGGAGGCGGCTTTATGGTTTAGCCTTATTGCCGCTTCTGCTGTCGTTAGGCGGTTGCAAGACCGATCTTTATACGAAGGTCCAGGAGCGTGAAGCCAACGAGATGCTTGCTGTTCTCCTTAGCAAGGGGGTCGATGCCGTCCGTGTTGTTGGCAAGGATGGTACCAGCACGATTCAAGTCGAAGCAAAGCAACTGGCTTTTTCGATCGACGTGCTGAATGACCAGGGCCTGCCCCGCCAACCTTTCAAGAGCCTTGGCGAGGTGTTCAAGGGATCCGGCCTGGTCGCATCCCCGGTTGAGGAGCGCGCCCGCTACGTTTATGCCCTTAGCGAAGAATTATCGCGCACGATCAGCGATATCGACGGGGTTATCTCCGCGCGTGTTCATGTTGTTCTGCCGAAGAACGACCTTTTGCGGCAAGATGCCACCCCGTCCTCGGCCTCGGTGTTCATCCGACATGATTCCAATGCAAAGCTCTCAGCCTTGCTGCCCCAGATCAAGATGCTCGTCGCCAACAGCATTGAGGGGCTGGCATACGACAAAGTGGCGGTTGTGTTCGTGCCGGTCGAGCGGACTCAACGTGAGCTCACGTCTGCGCCGGCAGCTGTTTCGGTTCAACCAACGAAGTTCATCTCAACTCCCTTTGTTGCAGTCGGCGTCGGAGGTGCTGGCGCTGCGTTCGGCGTTCTGTCTTACGTCCTGCTGAGCACACGTGCGCGCCGGCTCAGTCAATCTTGGCGCAAACTGGCAAATCTTGGCATAGGCGCGAGGATGCCCGCACCCAAGCCCCCGGCAAAAGCTGAACTTTGATGCGCGATGAGCGGAATCCAGTGTCGGTATCGATGACATCCAAGGAATCAAGCCATCCACCCAACCCACGCTCCAAACTCCTTCGTGAGGTTACAGCTTTGAGTGATCCGAGCCGTATTGCCGGCCGTCTTGATCCGCGGCTGTCGCCTTCCACAGTGTTGCAGTTGCAGAAAACTCCCAGGTTGCAGGAAAGACTAGCCAAATTGCTGTTAGGCGGTGAACTGGTGGTCAATGAAGGTAGCTGGGGAAGGGATGTACTGCTCGGGCATGATCCGCATCGGGCGGCACTCCTAGCCGGCAGTGTTTGGCATGCTCGTTCGTTGGTAAAGCGAGTGTCAAAGCGTGATCTCGAACTGCTAATCGAAGACATTGGTGCGGAAGCACATGCGTTCGCGATCAGACACTTATCGAACGCCGTCGCAACGGAATCGATTGTCGATCCGGAGCAACTTACGCACCAGATTGAACATGACGGTTATGCCTGCCTGGGCGCTTGGCTCGCGGAAGCCTCGGAGCTTGACCGTAGGCGCGTGCTTCTCCGCTTACCTGTAGGAACGGCCGCTGACGCCCCGGCAGCCGAGCACCAGAAGGCCGCAGGCCAGCTGTTGTCGTTGGTGATGGCCCATTTAGCCGGAGAGGCAGGGACAGAATGACCGCCAACGAGCCTGGATTGCCGGAAAGCCCGCAGATACGCCCGCTGGGTCCACTCATACCAGCTGCGGAACTGCGGATTTGGTACGATGCGGTACAAACGGGCGCGCTAGCAGAGCGGTATATACGACAGGTTCGCAGCTGGGCAGCGAAAGCCTATGAGCGCGAGCGAGCGCGCGGCCACGCTGAGGGCCTCAAGACAGGCTCGGACGAAATGGCGCGGCTCGTTGCCCGAGCCGCTTGCGAGGTGGCGCGTCGGAAAGCCACTCTGGAACAGGCGTTGCCCCAGCTCGTCCTTGAAATCTTGAGCGACTTGTTAGGGTCGTTTGATCCCGGTGAGATGCTGGTGAAGGCCGTTCGCCACGCCATTGACCAAAAATATGGCAGTGGCGAAGTGTGTCTTCGTGTGTCTCCTGTGAAAACGGATGCACTGACACGCGAGTTCGCGGCATTCGATGGAAGGGATGGTCGGCCAAAAGTTACCATTGATGCTGACCCCGCTCTGTCGCCGGACCAGTGCGTCTTGTGGAGTGAGTTTGGCAATGTCGATCTAGGGCTTTCGGCCCAACTCCGGGAATTGCGCCTCGGCCTTAATCCGTCTTCCCAGGAGGGCGCACCGTGACGACCCACCAAGCAAGCTACGACGATGCGGTTGGCGAAGGATCTGTGCATGCGGCGCTATCATCTCTGAGGTCTACAGCAAAGCATATCGACACGCGTGCGGTACGCGGACGCATCACGCGGGCGATTGGTACGCTGATTCACGCCGTATTGCCAGGAGCCCGCGTTGGAGAGCTGTGCTTGCTGCAGGATCAAGCTACCGGACGGTCGCTTGAAGCCGAGGTCATTGGTCTGCTGCCGGATGGGGTATTACTCACGCCAATCGGCGATATGGTGGGGTTGTCTAGCCGCGCGGAGGTGGTTCCCACCGGGCGAATGCAGGAAGCTTCAGTCGGCCCCAATTTGCTCGGGCGCGTCATCGATAGCTTCGGCCGTCCGCTCGACGGCAAGGGTCCAATAAAGACGGCCCACACTCGCCCCCTCCGCGGCAGGGCGCCTAACCCAATGACGAGGCGTGGCATCGAGCGGCCCTTTCCGTTAGGCGTCCGTGTGCTGGATGGGCTTCTGACGTGCGGCGAAGGCCAGCGGATAGGAATCTATGGGGACGCCGGTTGCGGCAAGTCCACGCTGATGTCGCAAATCGTAAAAGGCGCGGCTGCCGACGTGACCATCGTTGCGCTTATAGGAGAGCGTGGGCGTGAAGTGCGCGAGTTCATCGAGCGCCATATTGGAGATGCCATTGATCGTACAATCGCGGTCGTCGAAACGTCCGATCGCTCGGCAATGGAGCGCGCGCAATGTGCTCATATGGCCACTGCACTCGCCGAGTACTTTCGTGATCAGGGGCTGCGCGTCGTTCTGTTGATGGATTCGTTGACGCGCTTTAGCCGCGCGATGCGCGAAATCGGCCTTGCCGCAGGAGAACCGCCCACCAGACGCGGCTTTCCTCCCTCCGTCTTCGCAATGCTGCCTAGTTTGTTAGAGCGCGCCGGTATGGGCGAGACCGGGTCGATCACCGCCTTCTATACCGTGCTTGTCGAAGGAGACGGTACGGGCGATCCAATCGCCGAGGAATCGCGGGGGATTCTCGATGGTCACATCATTCTCTCACGCGCGCTCGCCTCCCGTGAGCATTTCCCGGCCATCGACGTGCTATCGAGCCGAAGTCGCGTGATGGATGCCGTCGTCTCTGTGCCACATCGCAAGGCGGCCTCTTTATTCCGTGATCTGCTCTCGCGCTACAACGAGACTGAGTTCCTAATCAAGGTCGGTGAATACAGCCCGGGTTCCGATCAGCTAACTGATCGGGCAATCGCCTCCATCGAGGAATTACACAAGTTCTTGCGCCAGGGGCAGGACGAGCCGTCCACTTTTGAGGAGACCATCACGTGGATGTCGCATCTGACCGCCTGACTTCCGTTCAAACGTCGAAACTGCGGCGTGTGAAGGACATGAGGGAGCGCAGCGCGCTACGTGAGTTGTCCAACATGGAAGCCAAGCGCCGCATCGCGGTCGATGCCATGGACCGTGCCTCAAAGGATCTTGCAAAGGTCGAGCAGCGCCGCGCAAGATTCGAAACTGAACTTTATCTGGAGCTGACATCGTGTGACACGATGTCTGCAACGGAACTCGATCGTCGCTGCCATCGCGCCCTTGAGAGGCTCACAGCCGAGGTCACATTAGCACGCCAAGCAGTTGAGCAGGCGCGCATCGCTCAAGAGCAGGTCACGGCAGAGCTTGTTGAGGCGCAGACAACTTGGGCCACGCGTTCGGCGGCGAGTCAAAAGTGGCAGCAGATCGAGTGCGACGTTCAGCGCACGAGCACCGCGCATTCGGAATTCGCGGCTGAACTCGAAACAGAGGATGAGATCTTGGTCCGATATCAGAATGGTTCGCGTAGCCAGACGCTCGGCAAGTCCATCTAATGACTGCTCCTCTTGTATCGGTGTCAGAATGAGGCCGGCGAGTATGCGGGGTGACTCTGCACCGTTCGAGCCAGCGCTCAGACTGTCCCATGAGGTGGTCTTGTGGCTGAACGATATCGCGCATCAGCGGATGGTCCTGCAGAGTCGCCTTGCTGATAAGCCGCTGTCAGTTCGGGTGAACCGGATCGTGTGGCAACCGCAGCCATCTGCCATGTCCATGCTTGACTGTGTATTCCGCGTCGGAGCCGAAAAGCTTGTGTTGTCGTTGCCTCGCCCGATGGTCGAGACACTGATCTCGATTGTGCAGAATGACCTTGATTTACCTTCCGATCCAGCCCGTTCTCTCCTTCTCGAACTGGCCCTAGAAGCGTGGCTCACTCGTCTGGAGAACTTGCTAGCCGAGGAGGTACAAGTAATCCGCATAGACGAAGCAACGATGCAAGGCCCGTATCTGGAGCTCGAGATCGCCTGTGGACCGCTTACGGGCAATGCGCGCCTGTTCCTATTCTCGTCACTAGACGGTTTGGTTCCGTCCGCGTTCTCTATGATGCGAAAGTTGCTTGGCCAATTGCCGCAAGAGAGGCGCAAGCTTTCTCCGGAATTGCCTGTGATGCTTGCCGCAGAGATTGGCTCGTTGCGCATTCCCCTCGCGCTACTTCGCCAAGCACGAACTGGCGACGCGCTTTTGCCGGACGTCATTCCTTTTGCACGCGGCCAGCTCATCCTCACTGCCGGAACGCTGTGGGCCCCCTCGCAGGTCGCTGGTGGAGGAGCGATTCTGCGGGGCCCATTCCGCCGGCAATTCCACCCACTAAGGTGCGCAGATATGACAAACCAACCGCAAACACAGCCAGCAATGCCGCCCTCGGAAGCCGATGTCGATAGCATTGAGATCACGCTCGTCTTTGAATGCGGCCGTTGGCCCATCCCGCTGGGTGCGTTGAGAACCATCAACGAAGGCCACGTGTTCGAACTTGGCCGCTCCATCGATCGCCCGATCGATATTATTGCGAATGGAAGAGTGATCGGCCACGGCGATATCGTGCGTGTCGGTGAACAACTGGCTATCAGGCTACGCGGCGAGTTGGCGGTCAATGACTGAGATTCAACCGAACATCCTTGCGCTTATTTCGGTAACAGTCGGCCTTGGTCTACTGACGTTTGCCGTTGTCACCACGACGGCGTTTATAAAGGTCTCGGTCGTTCTCTTCCTCGTTCGTAACGCGCTCGGGACACAGTCCATACCCCCGAACATCGTTCTGTATGGCGCTGCACTGATTCTTACCGTCTTCATCAGTGCTCCGTTGTTAGAGGGGATCTACAGCCGCGTCAGCGACCCGCAACTTCACTATCAAAGTTTAGACGACTGGGTAACAGCAGCCAAGCAGGCGAGCGAGCCGCTGCGCGCCCACCTGAAAAAGTTTACCAATGAGGAGCAGCGCACGTTCTTCCTGTCATCCGCTGAACGTGTCTGGTCGGACGACATGCGCGCAAACGCAAGCGCTGATGATTTCGCGATCCTTATACCGTCCTTTCTGATCTCCGAGCTTAAGCGTGGCTTCGAAATCGGCTTCCTGCTCTATCTTCCATTCATCACGATCGATCTGATCGTGACGACGATCTTGATGGCTATGGGCATGTCAATGGTAACGCCAACACTCATTTCTGTTCCTTTCAAGCTATTTCTGTTCGTCACGATCGACGGTTGGTCGCGGCTCATGCACGGGCTGGTCCTAAGCTACGCAACGCCGGGAGGTTAACATGGATGAAGCTAGCATCCTCACTCACTTGAGCCGATCGCTCGTTGTCTTCATGATCTGGGTCCTGCCGCCGCTCGTCGCCGCTCTCGTGGCCGGACTGGTGATCGGCATCGTTCAGGCCGCAACGCAGCTGCAGGACCAAACGTTGCCCCTGACTGTCAAGCTTCTCGTCGTTCTCGGCGTGCTCGTGATGTTTGCTCCGGTACTGAGCGCCCCGCTTATCGAACAAGCTCAGCGGATTTTCAGTGATTTCCCTATCCTCACTGCGAACTATTGATGCCTCGAAGGAGGCCGCTGAGTGTCTGGTCAGAGTCATCCGTGATGAATTGCCAAGAGACAGATAGTGCAAAGGTAGGGTCAGTAGCATGCGGGTATAGAGACCGTCGGACCCCCGTAGGGGCAGTTTGGCTGATGCTCTGTTGACCAGTTATGGCAACTCAGCAACCGATTGTCCTCAGCCCTTCGAGGTCGAACATCTCCGCACGTCGAGCGGAGCCGGCTTATTGCCACAAGCAAGCAACTAGCACCTCAAATGGATGGCTTGTCACCTACCGAGACGCAAACTGTGGTCAGGGCTGCTATCGACTACGCCGCTGCAGCAGGGCTTTGTTCGGCTAGGGCCCTAGGCATCATGTTCGTGCTCCCGGTATTTACGCGCCCGCGCATTAGCGGGATGATCCGCGCAAGCTTAGCGATCGCGATCGGGCTGCCATGCCTGCCACATATCAAGGACGGCTTACAGACGCTAGATCCGGGTACCCGTGTGGTCGCCGTCGCGCTCCTCGGTCTCAAGGAGATGTTCATCGGCTTGCTGTTTGGCTTCCTACTGAGCACGCCGCTATGGAGCATCCAGGCAGTTGGTGACATCATCGACACCCAGCGAGGTGTTTCAAGCCAGGTGGACGATCCTGCGACACGCAGCCAAGTCTCGGCCACAGCCCTTTTTCTCGGGACGGCTGCAGTTACGATTTTCGTGGTATCTGGCGGTCTGCAGACAGTGGTCACATGCCTTTATGACAGCTATCTGATCTGGCCTGTCTATCGGGCACTGCCTACCCTGAGCACGCAAGGGGCAATGGAATTCTTACGCCTTCTCGATCATATCATGCATACGGCCTTGCTCGTCTCGGGGCCGGTGGTCGCTCTCCTGCTCCTGGTCGACGTGTGCCTTATGTTGCTTGGGCGGTTTGCGCCGCAAATCAAGCTGAACGATCTCTCGCCGACTATCAAGAATGTCGCCTTTGGAATCGTCATGACCAGCTACACCGTCTTCCTCATTGACTACATGGGAGCGGAGATTATCCAGTTCCATGGCGTGCTGGGGTGGCTCGAGAAGTTCTTGAGATGAACGATTCGAGCGAAGAGAAAAAGCTTCCGCCAACTCCCAAGAAGCTGCGCGATGCGCGTAAGAAAGGGCAGATTCCGCGCAGCGCCGATTTTGTGAGCGCGCTCAGCGTATCGGCCGGTCTCGGCTGCCTCTGCCTGACAGCGAGCTCAATCGAAGATGAGTGGCATGAAGCAGTACGGCTCATTGACAAGCTCCAGGGGCAGCCCTTCAACAGTGCGGTCCAGCGAGCAGTGCTCGGATTGATCCAACTTTCGATGATCACCGTCATCCCAACCATCGCAGCCGCCGTGGCTGCAGCCATTCTGGCCAGTGTTTTGGCTGCCGGTGGGCTAACCTTTTCCCTGGAGTCGCTGAAGCCAAATCTTCAGAAATTGGATCCTACCAAAGGGCTAAAGCGGATTGTCTCGCAGAAAGCGCTTCTCGAGCTTGGTAAATCGCTGATCAAAGTGCTCATACTCGGTGTTACTCTTCTTTCCACGGCACTCGCAAGTTGGAGAGCACTGGTATACGTACCCGCCTGCGGTTTGGATTGTTTTGGCCTTGTGTTCAAGGATATCAGAGCTCTGATCGAAATTGCGGCCGGCGCGTTCCTGATCGGCGGCTTGATCGATCTGCTAATCCAGCGGTGGTTATTCTTGCGCGACATGCGCATGACGCAGAGTGAGGCGAAGCGCGAGTCTAAGGAGCAACAAGGAAATCCGCAGATAAAGGGTGAACATCGCCGTCTCCGTCGGGAGACGGCGCAAGAGTCGCCGCTTGGCGTGCATCGCGCCACAATGATCGTAACGGGGCCTGCACTGTTGGTTGGGCTGCGTTACGTTCGCGCCGAAACTGGAGTGCCTGTATTAGTGTGTCGCGGTGAGGGCGAACTTGGCTCACGGTTGCTTGAACGTGCGCGAGGGCTGAATCTGAGTATCGTCGAGGACCCCATTTTGGCGCGGCAACTGATCCGAAAGGCTACGATGGGCAAGGCCGTTCCGATCGAATGTTTCGAGAGGGTCGCAAAGGCAGTCTTTGCCGCGGGCTTGGCTTAGCTCGGCGCGCAAAAAGTGGCTTCAATCCGGCCTTTTAGCAACCAACCTCAACTTGCGGAACCTGAAATGCAAGCGGCGCACTCTTAAAAAAGTGGAAAGCGAAACGCACTCTCTATGGCGACTAGTCCCCTCCGCGACACCTTCATTGACCAGTCTATGGCTTAGCGCTGCTCGCGGGCTCGGCCGCTCATTGGGTTTGTGACTTGTGAGCATCGTCTTGCAAGTTGCTTTTGTCGGCGGCCGGGAGGCTTTCGTGTGCGCTAAGGGGAAGCACCGCACGATCACCGCTGGTTGGCCTGACTGCGCTATTGCCCAGCAAGTCGCGGGGATCGTTCACCATCGCTCCGAGATTACTTCGGACCGAGCAGCCAAGCGTTGGATCGAAAGAATTGTCGTCTACGGAAGGGCCAACAATCGGACGCGATGGACAGACGGGAGGACGTGCTTGGTAGACAATCGCCTCGATTCGTACCCCGAAATGACCAGACAGATCGGCTGAGGAAGGCATCAGATGTATATTGTAGGGGGCAACGCCCATCGCTCGCGCTTCATGGGCCACCTGCGCCATAAGTCGGGGTGAGCCGGAGACTTCGAGATGGAGTGCATCCCGCCGACCGCGACTGGCATTTGCGATAAAATCCCGCAGACGATACGTTTCGCTGCGAAGAAGGCGCTGCAATAGCAACACACTGGTCTTCTGCTCCACTTCAATCGCTTGTTCAGCTGGCGCAGAATAAATCGGAGCACTGTTTGTGCATCCGCCTACACTTGCCGCAATAGCGATCAAGGGGCACAGATGTCGAAAGCTCATTCATGGTCCTCATTCGATAATAAAGCCGGCTCCCTCTGTCGCGCCTGGGTTAGGCGTGCGGGGCGCGTTGCGGCCTCGCGGCGGACTTGCCAGCGTGTTCGTCAACGTACGCCCCGCGTCTGAGGGCGGTCGGATTCTGTCGGTGGGCGCGCTCATGTTGCCGGGGGTCGATGCCGGTCGCACGATGTAGGGAGTGACAACAATGACCAATTCGGTCTCCTGCTTCTGAAATGAGGAGGAGCGAAAAAGTGCACCCAGAATCGGCACATCGCCCAGCCAAGGAAACGTGCTAATGTCAGTGTTGAAATTGCGTCCGATGAGGCCTCCTATTGCAAAGCTTTGACCACTGGCAAGCTCCACGACAGTACTGGCTCGACGCGTCGAGAGAGCAGGCACGGATATTCCGTTGACGTTGACCTCACCTTCTTTTGATAGCTCGCTGACTTCAGGCTTCACGTGAATATTGATTTGATTATTGCTTAGAACGGTCGGAACGAACTCCAAGCTGATCCCGAATTGACGGAATTGCACTGAGACTTGCCGATTGTCTTGCATGATCGGAATTGGAAATTCGCCACCTGCCAGGAAACTTGCTGATTCGCCTGACATGGCGGTAAGATTCGGTTCAGCCAGTACTGAAGCGAGATGGTCGTCGGCGAGTGCGTCAAGAACAGCACTAACGTTCGCACCGGGAACGCCAAATCCGATACTTGCCGTGCCGCCGCCACCGCTACTCGTGGCGGAGCCGCCGCTCGTGGTGGAACCGCCACTGCTGCCGGAACTGCTCGCTTTGCCACTGTTGAAGCCGAAAACAACCGCCCCGTTCTGCGCCTTCGCAGAGAGGCTAATGCCAAGCTCCTTCATGGCGGTGCGCGATACCTCGGCCACGCGCACGCTCAGAGTGACCTGTAGTGAGCCGGCCACCTGGATCTTGTTGACGACCAGCGCGCCAGCACCCAGAAATTGCTCCGTAACCTTCTTCGCCTGGTCGACTAGTTCGGCATTAGGTGCTGTCCCGCTCAGAATCGCGCCGCGTGGTGTATAGGTGACTTGGATCGGATAGTCTCCGAGCTCGGCCTTAAGGGTGGCTCTAAGATCCTCGACAGGTTGGGTGACCACAACACGAAGCTCGGCCAACGCCTCGCCTTTATCGTTCAAAGCAAACAGGCTGGTCCGTCCCGACTTTTTGCCAAAGACGAAGAGGGTTGTGTTCGACGGCGCCTGGTAGTCGGCGATCGTTGGGTCGGCAACAAAGATGCTGGCCGCCGCCGCCGAAAGATGGACGGTCTTTCCCTGAGAGGAGGTAAGATTTAAAGTTCCGCTAACGCTGCCGGCAGTTGCGCGCGGCTCCTCCTGACTGCCATTCCGCTTTATCTGAGCTGCGGCAGTGAGAGGAAATATGGGGGCGACCGTGCAAAAGGCATACAGAAGTCGGAGCAGAATAGCGGATGTGACGGCGATTGGCCGTCCGCTTATGCGAGGATCAAGGGCGAACTTCAAGGTAGCTGCTTCGTGTTCAAGGTGATCGGCTGGGAAGCGCATGCTACCTTCAGTTCAAGTCCATAGCCGATGCCGCGCGCGGTTTTAATTCGTAGCGTCGCACCCGCCTGGCTCAAATGTGTGCGTAAGCGATAGATCGCGACCTCCAAAGCATTGGTCGAGACTTCCTCGTTAAACGCATAGAGACCTTCCTCCAGAGAGGCTCGCGGCACGGTGCGGCCTGCCCGACTGAGCAGAAGTTCAAGAATGCAGACTTCGCGGCGCGCAATCCGCAATGGCCGACCTTCAACTGTAACTTGCCGGCCGATGGGATCGAAATGTAGATTGCCGAAGCTTACGACAGGTGCCGTCATTTGCGTCGATCGCCGCAAAATGGCGCGCATACGGGCGATAAGCTCATCAATAGACACCGGTTTTCGCAGGAAATCGTCCGCACCGCCGTTGAAGAACTCAATCCGCGTGGCTACATCGTTCAGGTTGCTGATCATCATGGCTGGCGTTGGACATCCCTGGCGTCTCAGCTGCTTCAGCCAGTCCAAGCTATTTCCATCCGGCAAGACCAATTCGAGTAAGACAATATGAAAGTTCGCGCAATCTAGCGCGGTCTGCGCCTCGTCAAGAGTCTCGATTACATCGACGGCAAAACCGCGGTCCAATAGCCCTGTCTTTACGGCGCGCGCAAAAGCCGCATCACGATCAACCAAGAGAACTCGCATTCGATAGCCTAGCGTACATCCATAGCGAAATCCGAGCGCGTTGCGGTCGACAGTGAAGTCTGGCGAATCGGCCACCTGGTCGAACTAGCCGCCCAACTGAAGGGGAAATCGGTTCGCACGACGTTCCTGCTCCTACTTGTAAAGAATGGCGACTGCCTTATGGACCTTCAGGTAAGGTGAGAAAAATCTATTGTTTTTATGTAATGCATCCAGCCGGCGAATGGATCGCGCGAACGTCATCATCTGGAAAGGAAGTGATGAAAATGAACGCGGTACCCACGAGCACGTGCATGCCAGCAGGTCCAACCGCTCATGGGAACATCCGCACATCCGTGATCACACATGCAGTTTCGTTCATGTGCGGGGGACCAAAAAGTCCAGCGACGCAAATGTATGGACGATGTATCCGCACGACTTTAAAATATGTTCTTTGCAGCACGGATAGACGCGTCATCATCTACAACGGTAGTCGAGCGCGTGGACGAAACGATCGTCTCAAGGGAGAAGGCAACTTGCCTGAGTAAAGCCGCCTGGACCGAAAGTGGCCCAAGGGGCTAGATTGTAAAATCGTACTCAGGTTTGGGTGCTGGAATGGGTGGCCTCAATTCCCAGCCGCTCAGTCATTTGATCAAATCGGCCACAGACTGGGCACCCATTTTCTTCATCATCTGTCCGCGATAGATCTTGACGGTAATCTCGCGAGCCTATTTCCGCGGCTATTTGCTTGTTCATAGGGCCACGAGCGACCAGTTTCAAACCCCCTGTTCGCGGCCGCTTAAAGAAGAGCGAGTGCAGCTTTGAGGTCATCTTCTCGGCTTCCCGACTTTGGCGATCCGCTCGGTCGCAGCGACTACGGCATCAAGCAGCTGCTGACCGCGGAACGGCTTCGCAAGAAATTCAACGGCTCCGCCTTTCATGGCCTGGACGCTCCTCGGATGTCACCATGCCCCGTCATAAAGATTATTGGAATGTGAAATGTTCAGTTTCGCAAGTTCATTTTGGAGCTCGAGCCCGCTTACTCCCGGCAGGCAGACGTCAAGGACGAGGCAGCTGGTGACATGCGGGAGCTTGCTCTGAAGCACTCCTGAGCCGACCGAATGCAAGGACATCTAGCCCACCGACCGAAGAAGGCCCGTGAGTGAGCGGCGCACCGAGACATCGCCGTCCACAATGAAAACCGTCGCTTCCCACCGGGTATCTCAGCGTTCGCACGCATGGACCGCAAGTCAGAGCGCTTGCGCACCAGATACCTTTATAAGCTGCTGGACGGACTCATTCATCAGCGCTACTCGAATGGTGCGACAAGAGAGCCGATCGCGGCGGGCTCCCCTTTAGATACGAGGCTTGCCGCGTCGGCGACGCTGTTCGGCCTAACGGCGAAGTTGGGCCTCTTTTTTGCCAGGGCCGCTCTTACGCGCGGTCCTAGACGAGAACAATGATTCGCAGAACCAGAACAGCGCGCGTACGCATGCTGCCCAGCACTCTCACGCGGCAATGGGTGGGAAACGTCAGCCGAGGACCTCAGGCCGCCCCCTGGCACTTAGTCCTCACGCGTCCACAATGGCGCGCTCTTGGTGCGCAGCTGCGGTCTCGTTCATGGGAACGGGCAGAAGAGCCACTAGGCGGCAGCCCAGATGAGCGCGCTTAGGCGGATCATCATAAGCGCCACAGGTTCGGCAGGGATGTGTCTGCCATGCATTACGCTGAGAGGTGCCACGGTTTGCCGCCTCCAAACACGCGTGGTCTGCATTTATCTCATCTAGTGTTCGATCCTTGCGCCGCGGTTTGCTGATCCAAGCCACGCGATTCGCTAACGGCAACTCAAACGTCCCCAACTCGGGCGAATGCGAGCGATCGGGTGATGTCTCTCAGGTTGGAACCTGTCTTGAGGGATTCCCAATCAGGGAATGAGTGATTTATGAGTGTCGGCTTTTGGAGGAACCGGCCGATGCGACTCTACGCATCGGATCAATCTTGTGCTGGGCCGCGAAGGCATGTCGGTGGAACCGCCGCCGACAATCGACTGTTCGTCGACGCGGCTCTGTACCGGCACAGAGCGGGGATCCCTGGCGCGATCTGCCGGAGCGGGCCACGCGCCGCTTTGAATCTTTACCGGTCATTTCTCTCTCATCGCACCCAATCGAAGGGCCCTACGGCCAATCCAAATGCTCTGGCCATATCACCGTTTCAGATCAGCCGTTTTTCCCACGCCCTCAAATCGGGTTAGCGAGACGTTCGGCAGGACTAAATCCGTCATGTGGATGAGTCCGAGGCGAGTTAACCCCACTCAGGCGCGAGTGGGTCATTGAACACGCCCATCTTATCTGCGGCGTCCGAGAGCACGTTCCGAAGAGGTCGAAATCGGCCCAAGGATCAAGCTCGCAAGCTAAGCGCTCGCGCGGGCTGAACCATCGTGAGCGCGCCCTCATGGGCGGAAAAGGGGCCACCGGGTAATGCGACTCAAGTGCCCAGGGTCATGCTAACGTAAAAGCCAGTCTTCGTCTCGTGGAGGGATCAGTCGCGGTACCCCACAGCGAGAACACCTCAATGGCAGCGCGAAGAAACCAAACCTCACGCCGTCGCGATCGGCGCGAGCACGAATGCGCATTCGCAGATCGTGAATCACTTCGGCATTTGCGGGCCGTCTCAATTCTCGCCTGGGCCCGCCGTTCAAAGCAGCCGGAACGCTTTCGCACGAAAGTTCCGATTGCAGCGTTGAAATAACGATGCGCTTTGTTCGTTGCGTGCAGACATATTTCTTTAAAGAGCCAACGATTCAGTTATCGGTTTTGCTGGATTGCATGCTTGCTCTGAAGCAAAAGCCATGACCTTATGACGCCGACAGTGCTCCACAAAGGGCAAACGCGCATTCTCTATGTCTCCGACAGCCTCTTGGCAGTGACTGCGACCGGCCTCGTGCTGCTCTGCCCGAGCCTGCTCGCAGTCGCCTTCAGTTTAGGCGAACTGGTATGTTTCGCACCTTGCGCCCGAGAGCGAGACGCCTGCATTTAGCATAGCGGAATGGACTCACGGAATGACGCTCCTCCTTTGGGGAAAGTCGTCCCGTCGGCCGACCAAAAGGCTCGTCCGCCCCTCGACCGGGCAGACCCAGGAGCGGTTCCGTAGAGTACGAGGAGGAACGAGATTTCCGTGACGGGGCGGGCTCATTCGTCAGCTAATTGTCAGCCAGGCGCCTTATCTAAACAGGCTGCGCATTCGCTTGCATCGGAGTGGAGTATGAAGGGCATTGGCCAAGCTGGCAACTCGCACGGTGAGGCTACTGGAGCCGACAGCACATGGGTATCGAGCAGTTCGCGCTCGGAGTCGGGTCGTCCCCCTGGGGAAGCTAGCCATTTTTTCGATTCCGTCGTCGAGCGGATGCGCTCTGGGCCTCAAGATACAACGACGCGAAGCTCGGGAATGGCAGTCCCGATTTCGTCGTCAGCCGACGATATCAAGGCGGCAAAGCGAGAAATGGAAAGGCTGCTTCAGGAGCTCGACATTTGCCGTACCGCGGCCATGCAACCGCAGAACTCGTCAGAGATGCAAGAGCAGCTCGATAAGCTTGTCAAAGCAAGCTCAAACGTTCTGGAGTACCGCGCGAGCCTGCCTTCGCATGTGGCGCGTAGGATTTTGCCCGACGATCAGGCTCGCGGAATCCGCGACGAGGCGCTCCGTGCGGCGGACCGATGCAACGAGCTGGCCACCCCGACAATCTACCTCTTGGAGCAGAAGAGGGTGAGTGCGGCAACCGTGCTCGACCGGTTGCGCAAATCCGATGCTCCATCCGACCAGCTGAGCCGAGCGGTTTCCAGTGTAGCAAAGCACTATGCGGCCTGTATGGAGTGGTGGGGAAAGAAGGCATTGCGCTCGGAATGGATGCAGTCCGTCTGCGCCGCCACTGCCAATTTCCCGAGTTCAACGGCCGAGATGCGGCAGGCTGAAGAAGCCGCACTCCGCCTGCAAACGGGTTGGGCACTCAATACGAAGTGCATGCATCTGCAGCAGCGGATCGCTCTCGCGCAGGTCATGATTGAGCCGCTGGCGAGCACGCTCGAACCAACCACGGAAAAAATCCTCATGGATGAGAACGGGCGGGCGCGTCTGCTGGGGACCTTCGTCCGAGACGTTTTCCCGGCGTTCAACTCGACGAGCGATGCTGTCTTACAGAGCAAAGGACGCGCACTCGACGCAGAGCACTGTGCCGTTCTGGAAGGAGTCATGGAGCGGCTTTCTGAATTTGGGGCCGCGTGGCACGACATCGTTGCCAACGTAAGCGATCTCGGAAAAGATACCGTCCTCCCATCGGAACTTTCGGGCCAGATCGTCGAAGGCGCGTGGGTAACTGCGCATGAGGTCATGCGCCTCCTGGCCTTGCAGCCGAAGACGCCGGCCACCGCACCATTGGCCGACGCTGGAGCTGCGATACCGGCCAACACTACCCAGAAGGCTGTAGTGGCCGAAGGCGCAACAGCGCGCCGAAAAGGGAAAAGCAAGCGCACGTCGGCCGGTGGCGCCAAAAGCTCGGCTCACGGGCGCGCGCAATCGCAGGCCGCTACAGCCGACGAGGCAACCGCGCCACCAGCTAAGGTTGTCGTGCTCACGGATTTAGGTACGAAGAAGCTCGTGAGGGCGGAAGAAGCGCATGCGCGGGCATCATCGTCGCTGACGGCACAGTTGGGGATCTGGCAGGCCTCGCCTTCGATCGAAGAATTGCCCCAACTCCTCAACCGGTTGGATGAACTTTTGCAATTCGATCTGGCTGGTCAGCAACGGGCAGCCTCGGAAGCGCGCCAGATGAAACCAGAGGATGCCGACCACGTCGTGGACACAGTCGTCGAGCGCCTGCAGACGCAGGTCGCCGAGATGCAGGCCTGTGTGGGCGCGTTGCAGGAGCCAGGTCGACTGCGCTTACTCACGCCTGCACAACTGCCCCAAGTACACAGCAAGATAGTCGAACTCAGAGAGGTGTCGTCCCAAGTTCAGGGGATTGCCGATTCTTTGGAAAAGCGAAAGGCCACCACCAGGATTGATTGCATGAAGACCTACGCCTTCCCCTCGCAGAAATACCTTGAACAGTTGCGGACGGCCGAGGAGTTGGCATCCCCGGATCTACCGCGCGCGCTAAAGGGCGAGCCTGGGGCGCTGTTTGAGATCAAGCTGCAACCCAAGGCGCTGCGCAATGGTACAATGCCGAATCCCATGTGGGTGCACATCCATACGAAGCGGCCGGTACATGGGTGGCAGTTAGCGACGCTGGACGACGCTGACTTCGTCGCTTGCCACGTCAAGTCCAATTCACAACGCGGCTTCAATCGGCAGTGGCAGAACGCCCGGGCCGCCACGGGTCACGAGGACGTCGTGGTCCACCGCGGCAAGCTCACACCTGCATTCTGCAAGTCCTTGTTGCCCACTGTGCTTAGCGGCACCGCTCAGTATCGGCTTGCCGAGCCGGAACACCGATCGACCTGGGACGATTCACACGGGATTTAGTATGGGGATGTCCCCCGGTCAGTCCTATGCACCACGAAGCTTGATGCCGGCTTGACGCGCTCGATATCATTTGGCTGGCTCACGGCGCTCTTCTAATTCGGGCATCATCTTCGGGAGACCGGCTCGTGACGCCGAGCGGTTCGACTGAGGAATGAAATCTATTCCGCGAGTTCGGGGCGTCGCCGTTGCCGCGAACGCCGCTAAAAGGCTCCAGCGCTCAGGTCGATTCCAAAGGCTACTGCGAGAAGCGAAGCAAATGATCCAGTTCCGCAAAACAAAGAACAATCGTGGGTGAATCGAGACCGGTACCGGGCTTGGTGACATCAGAAACGACTTTCGTGTAAAGAGATATGATAGCTCAAATGCTTGCTTATGCTCGTCGTAAAAAACCCTGCCGGATGCTCTCGTTCGGAGTTTCAGATGCCATGGACAGGCTGCACTTTTGGAGCGCTTTCATTAATGAGCGAGAAATCTGATTCGTTCTGCAATCCGCGCTGACGAGCGCTCTCGAAATAATGCCTCGGCGAATCGGTTGAGAGTCGACGGAGTCCCTCCACCAGCATCTCAACCGGAACTTTGCGAACGTTTCCGCGCGTACTCCTCGAGTTGCTCCAGACTAGTCGAAATGGACGCTGGTCAGCTCACCGGCAGAACTTCCATGGCAGCGGCAATGCGCCAGCTCGACAACGGTCACCGATGTCGTTCAGGGCCTTGGGCCGAAGAGATGAGCTTGGGCAAATGGCCGAAGCTTGCATCTTCAGAAGTTGAAGGCTCCGCACGACCTGGCCTCGACAGCGGATCGAGCCGGCAGCTCGGTCGAAGTCTCCTCCTCGTCGGAGAATGCGTCCGCTAATGTTCAGCGTGTTGCGGCCGCGACCGACGAAATGGTGGCCACGATAACCAACATCGGCCGACCGTTGAGGAAGTGGCCAATCTGGCCGGCGAAGCCGTCCGCTAGGCCACTCAGCGACAAGTGCATACTGAGTGTGACGGCAGGGGCGGGCGCGAATCGGAAACGTTGTGCAGCTGATTGACGCGATCGCGCGCCAAACCAATTTGCTCGCACTGAACGCGGCGATTTGAAGCCGCGGGTACTGGCAAAGGGTTTGCAGTCGTGGTCGAATAACTCAGATCTCTTGCTGCACAAACCGCCTACGCGAACCTTGAGATCAGCGAACACATCAACGGCATTCAGGCAGCGGCGTCTTAGTCGGTGGCTGCCCTTGCCGAAATCGGCGACATCATAGGTGGAATCTCGAACTCCGCCAAAACTGTGGTCGACTCCCGTCAAGGACCGGGAGGCAACAAGGCAGCGCGGCGATTGTCTCGTCAAAAATCTTTCCTAAGAGCGAGAGGTTTTCTGGATCGTAGACACCTATGCGTTGCTGCACGCTCGCGTCCTTGCTTACCAACGCGCGATAGCGCACCTGACCAAGGCGTTTGGCTCCGGTAGGGCTAAAACAAGTCAGACTTGCGGCGTACACCAATAACACGGCAGCACTGCTCGAGTGAGGCAGTCGTGCAACAGAGCGTTTTTTGCCTTCCCTCAGACCTAGCGGCTAACCCCAAATCGAGTTCGCGCTCGACATGAGTGGAGATGCTGTGATCGATAACCTGAATAGCACGCTTCAAAGACGCTTATTGCAGGTTCCTGAGGTGCGACTCAACATTAACAAGAGCGCACGGCCGCGGCACCATTGTGTTCACAAGCACTCGGAACTCTAAACGAGAGAACACCAAAAAATGGTAGGTGCAAAGCGGCGAGCTCATCGCCTACAACCTTCTGGGCGGAAGAGTTGCACTTGCACAAGGAATGCTTCCGAGAGTTTCCGAGCCCTGTGACCGATCCCGGCGAGTGTTTCGCGAACGTGAGCTTCGAAAATGACGATTATCCGAAAGAAGCCAGAAAGGGGAAATGTTGCTAATAACGAAGCCGTTCTCTGATCGTCTCCTAAGAGTCTGCTTTTTGAACATAGTTGTTCCTCGAGCCGCTCGAACGGCTAGAGCTTGTATGACGATAGAGCGTGACGAGGCGCTTCGATTGCGTTAGGAGGGCTACTTATTTGACTGGTCTCACGCACCGCAAGCCATGTGGGACGCCTCATCCAATAATATGCGCCTCATCCAAATGCTTGCCGGATCTGCATTCTGAAGTGTAGGCCACTGAACGGCCTCGGTGAAAGCTGGTAACGGCAATGGGGGCGGCAAAACCCGCAAGGGTGCCGTCTCTGCGACCAGCTTCGCTAACCTCGACGGCAGCATCGCTATTCGTTCAGTCCCCGATAGCATAGCCGGGATCATGCTAGTGCCCTGAACAATGACCTCAATGCGCCTCTTGAGCCCATGCTCGTGCAGGCACCATTCATCGATGGAGGGCTTCTGGGTCGGTCCGAAATTGGCCGCAACATGTCCCATTGATGCGAATCTCTCGAACGTAAGTTGGCCTGCCAGCTGTTTATTCATGCGGCAGCCCACACACACCAGAGTTTCTTCGAACAGTTGCGCTTTGGGATGCGCGCTGGACAGAAACAATTCCGGCAGAATCAGGAAGTCGACTTCGCCGCGCCTGAGAAGCTCATCGGGTTCGTCGGCGCGTGAGAGCAATTCAAAACGCACGCCGGGGGCTTCTCGCGCGACCCGGTCGACGATGTTACGGAAGAAGACGACCGTCATGAAGTCGGAAAGGATAATCTTGAAGCGGCGGGTCGACTCCACTGGGTTGAACACGGTCCGGGAGATAATGGAGACCTGAATGCGTACCAGAGCCTCCCGAATTGGAGCGGCGAGATCTTCGGCGCGCGGAGTTGGGACAAGTTCGCGCCCCCTCATCGTGAATAGTTCATCACAAAAATAGACGCGCAGCCGGGCGACTGCGGCGCTCATGGCCGGCTGCGTTAAGTTGATGCTGCGCGCTGCTGCGGTGAGATTGCGCTCTGTCATCAGAGCGTCGAGCGCGACCAGAAGATTTAGATCAAGACCCTTAAAACGCACGTCTCTTGCTCCGTTTTATCGCGGTGCGTCGCACGTTTGAGCAACTCAATCGCCTGCATTTGCGATTGCAGTCTCATGGCCGAGAGCGCCCAAAGCGTAGGACAGAGGTTGGTTCCTGGCGGACCACTGTCGTCGCATGCGCCATCTCGCCGACAGCTTTAGTCAGACCGGCCCGATTCGCAGCAGCGCGCGACCACAAGACAGGCTGCTTCTTAGTCTTGAGTGCGCCCTTAACGGTGCGATTGCTCGATTCATGATCACTCATGAACGTCGGCGCTGATCCGCTAGGAATAGTGTGCCGGCAGCCTCTCGAAGTTGTCTTCGTCTGCGCCATTGTAGCTTTGATCATCGCGAATGCCGGGCTGTCCTACAACCTGACGCAGCGTCCGATTCAAGGGATTTTGTTCGAGTGGCCCGACTTTATCCTAATCTATGGCCGCTTGACATGAAGTGTCCTCATTCGCCGGCAGAGCTAGGCGGACATGACCGTCCGCCAAATCCTCGGAGCCTTGTCATTTTTCGATCTCGCCGGGTCCGAAAACAGTTTGCGCCAGCTGTGGCACGATAACGCCAAAAGACCGTTCGCATGAATTAAAGAGAATCGGATCACTGTCGCGGCTTGACTAATCTCATGCGACAAAACTGTTCGGGCTGCGACCGGTTCGTTGGGCAGCACGACCGAATCGATCATCACTTTACGCAGGACCGACTGCTCCGCTGCTGCCGCGGCGAATTGTAGCTTTCTGCTGTCGACGAAAATGCATTCCAACCAGGAGGGTGCAGACGACCCCTCGTGCACTCAAGAGCAGCTCGAGCCTTGCCAGGGACGAAAGTATTTTCCGAATCAGCGCCGCCTGCGAGGTCTGACGGGCTCGAGCGGCGCGGTCATCTTAGATGCCTCATCCAACAAAACCCGGCGCGTCCAAATGCTGGCCGGAACGCTGTTGTGAATCACTGGCCATTGGACAGCCTCGGTGAATGCGGGAAGGGGAAGCGGAAGTGAGACGATCTTTATAGGCATCGTCTTCGCAAGATGGTGGCCAGCCGAGATGGCATGGTTGCTATACGCTCTGTTCCCCGACAGCATGGGCGGATCATGCTGAAGCCTTGTACGGCTAGCTCGATGCGGCTCTTGATGCCGTGCTCGAGCACGAACCATTCCTCAATCGAAGGCTTCAGTGTCCGCCCGAATCTCGCCGCAACGTGTCCCATCGACACGTATCGGTCAAATGAGAGCTGGCCGGATAGCTGCTTGTTTGTATGACAGCCCACGCACACTAGCGTCTCCTCGAATAGGGCCGCTTAGGGGGCACATTCGCCATGAATACTTCCGGCATGACAAGAAAATCGACGTCACTTCGCGGAGTAGCTCGTTGGGTTCATCAGTGAGTGCTAGCAATTCGAAGCTGACGAAGGGAACCTCTCTCGCACACGATCCACGACCGTACGAAAGAATACGACAGTCATGAAATCAGAGAGAACGACTCGAAAGCGGCGATTCGACTTCGCTGGATTGAATGCATCAGGCGAAATAATGCACAGCCGAATGTGCACCAGGGCCTCGCGAATGGGAGCAGTAAGCCCTTCAGTTCGCGCGGTCGTGACAAGTTCATGCCCCCTCATCGTGAATAGTTCATCGCCAAAATGAGCGCTCAGTCTTGCGACTGCGGCGCTCATTGCGGGTTGACTGAGGTTGATGCTGCGGGCCGCAGCCGTGAGATTGCGCTCAGTCATCAGAGCATCGAGCGCGACGGGAAGGTTAACATCGAGGCCGTTGAAACGCATTGTTTTGGTTTATCCGTTAGCTGGATGTGCTCCATCCAAACAATCGATTTTACCAATTCAACCAAAAGGAGATAGCAAACGCCAGTTTAGAGAACTTGAACTGAGGCAGGTTCCAATGATCGTCGATCGTTGCTCTGGGTCGGGGGCAAGCTCTCGGTTGCGCGCCGAGTATAGCCGGAGGCGCAGCTCCACTTCATTCACTCCCGTCTGGCTCCGATGTAGCCTGCATGCCGCCCGCGCAATGCGACGACGGTGCGCTTGCTCTGGTAGGCGCTTCCGACCAAACGAGGGTATGATTTTCACAACCCTTTTTATAAAACCCACTTACGTCCGTACGATTGAGGCACCGCTCCCGCGTGACGCAGGTTCGCGACCAGTCCGGAGCCGATCGCGCGTACCATATGCGCCGGCCCTGTCGATTGCTTCGTGGGTTGTGCAGTAGGGCCGAGTGTAAAATGCCCGGGAAGTCCCTCATGGATCTGGTGCGAAGGGCACACTCGCTGGAGGTCGTCTCCATCGTGCATGCCGTCCCAGAGCTGCGCGAAGAGTTGACGGCGCTTTGTTTTTCGGCAGGCTATGTCGCAGAACCTTTCAAGGGGGCGAAGGAGTTCTTGGAATCAGAATGCCGTCTTAGAACGTCCTGTTTGATCGCGGACATGCAACTGCCCGAAATGAGCGGGCTCCAGCTCTACAAGCATCTGGTGGCATCTGGAAAAGCCATCCCGACCATTCTGCTCGTGGATCGTTTTCTTGATCATCAGCGTGCGCGGGCGCTGCGAGGTTGCACCACACATTTACGCAGCAAGCCATTCAGCGACAACTCGCGCGCTGTGCCCACTGCTTTCGCGGCCGCGCACGCGGTGGGCCCGCTTCCGCGGGAACTGCTCGCGTTCGTCAAATCTGCCCTTGGACGCCCAGCAGTGGTCAGGAACCAGCTATGAACATCCCGATGTCGAGTGCGATAGGGGGCTGTCCACCTCCTCTCAGGTGCGGTGGAGTTTGCGCTGGGAGAACGAGTGGTGCTCGCCGACCACATCGAACTGTCCGAATTCTTCGAAAGACTTACGGGCCAACCGGCGCGTTCAACGCAGACCCGTTCAAAGATGGTCGAAGCTGGGCCGGCGCGAGGCCCGAGATTCGAGCAACCGCCTACGATTCGCAGGGGGTAGCAGCTCATCTCGGCGCATTGCGACGCTTCATCAAAGTCGGGGACGTCGATCTCTTGGGGCTGAGCTCGGGTCTGCGCCGCTCGAGTTACCATACGCCGGAAATAATTAGACTGTACGTTTGGCGGACCCTCGCGTTCGCTAAAAGTTCGTGAGTGCTTAGGTATAACGGGCTAGTCTGTTCGGACATGAACTGAAGTTGGCCGAACGCCGGCAACCGTGAAGAGGACAAGGAACAGACTTAGGCCGTTCAGGACGAATTAGGGAATTGCCACACCCAAAGCTAGGACAATTGAGGTTAAGTACTGCCGCAAGCGAGTTCCCAGGCATTCGTTGTTGAGGCGACATCCCGAAGATTCTTGTCGCCGGACATTTCGGAGGAATGGAGGCAGTGCTCAGCCGGTGCTTGGACCGGCTGACCCAGCAGCTCGAATGGTTTGAACGCGCCGTCACGATTTACAATGTGGCGCCGGCCTTTGCGTCGTATTGCTATGAAATCCAGCATGCTTCATTCGCCGACTACGCTGTGACAGCGTGGTCAGTACATCTGCGAAAGCTATGTCTGCACTATTGCAGGCCGGCCCCACTAACCTCTCATTCTCACTATGCAAAGCCCTCGAGCGTCTCGATTGCCGCAGCGCCGAGGATTTCGAGGTTGGGCGAGATGTCCACACGCGAGGAGCCATTGGAACGAGCTTGAATCGGTCGTGGCGTCAAGTTGTACATATAAAGTATGGCTACCCGCGAAGGCATAGGCAAATGAAGGAGCTCTTTTCTGCGATTGTAGTGCTTTTCATTTTCGGTCTGCTCGAGGTGAAGCGCTGTGCGCTCGCGGACACAATCCGGCGCTACGATTGCACTATCGACGGGACTGATCGGGAGCCAATCGGCGATCGGATCGAGCATGTCGTCGTCAGCCTTCAATATACCTGCCGCGTCGAGGATGGGCCGTTGAAGGACGCCGGTATTACAGCAATATCGGTCAGCGAGTGGGATAGCGAGAAAGGGAGGTATTTGGCTTCTCTCGACGTTCACCGAGCGCTCGAAGGATTTGCAGTTGGACAGCTCTTGGAGGGGAGCGGCTCCTCTGTCATGCAGGACAAGAGAGCCGCGGGCATCGCGGCTTCAGGTAAGACAGTGTTTAAGTTCGCATCCGGCTCATTGGCGGCTCTTTTAGGGAAGACCGTCAAATTCACGACCAAGCCCGTCGGTTCCCGTCGATTCGAGTTGGAGTTCACAGATTGGCCTGACGCTGCTCGACCGAAGTGACGCCGCGCCGCGGCGGCTCCCATCACGCCATTTCCGAAGAACCGGCTGCGACGTGAATGGGCATTACGCCTTGCTCGACGATGCTAGCAATCGCGAGCAGGTGTTTGATGTTCCGTCAATCCAAAGCAACTTGTTGGTGAAGGCCAAAGGGATGAAAAGATTCTTTTGCCCCACAAACTGAAAGGCAACGTCCACTTCTGCGTGTCAAACGTCACCCGGAACTGCCCCCTCATATTGCCTCAGATGACAATGTTACCGAAGTGCCCCCTGCCGTCGCCCGAATTGGACGCCGCGAGTCCGAGCAAGCCGCTCGCGAAGCGCGCCCTCCAAAGCGCCGTAGCGAGCGAGCGGCTTGCGGTGATTCGGCGAAGCAACCCGTGGGATTAGACACCGAGGCACGAAGCTTGGACCGATAGTATGGTTTCTGTGCTGCTGAGCTGTCGACTGGCCTTTGATCGCGAATTCTTCACCAACCGCTGCACCGTACGCCGCTGATGGCCGCTGAACTGACCGGGCGCATGCGCTTCCAGCCGGGAGAGAAGATCGACCGCGGACAAGTGCGGGGCCGCGGCGAGCCTCGATGATGGAAATGTAAGGATCGAGCATCGATGGCCGACGTGGCACAGGTTTGCGCCGCACATAGCGGCGCCGATGAATGCCCCGCTGCTCACCTTGTTTCCAGTCATCGCCGAGCTCTCGGACAAAGGCGGCCCAGTCGCTTTGCACCGGCACGACGGTCATCGCTGGCTTTCCAGCCGCTGATCAACGCGCTTGCCCAGCTCATTTTGAGCGTCCCGCATCTGTGCCAGCAATGCCATGCTCATAAAGCTGCGGCCACGCCCGCATCGAAGTCCGAAATCCGGGAGTTCATACGTCCGGTGATGGCTGCGGCGACTGACCGTGCCGCTTCGCTTATGGAATAGCGCGCACCGATTTCAGATCGAGCATAGTCAACAATCTGCTCAAGCACCTTGCGATCAGGTGGATTCTTCAGACGGAAGTGAAACGCCTTTTCATCGTTTTCAAATAACTCACGCTGCAGATTACGTGCCTGCACTCCGCTAGAAGTCGAGTCGATAAAGGAACCATGCTGCACGCAGATCATTGCGTGAGATACTACATCGTCGTGACCCGAATGGTCTTGCTGATCTTTCCAGGAGCGCTGTAAAGAGAATGTCCCCTGGCTTTACGGCGTCGATCTTGATGCGTTTATCACCCCTCCAATGACGAACCATCCCCTTCAAGGGACGTGCCACCGCTGGAAAGAGTGGGCTTTCCTGTATCTGAACCAGATGCGCCGTCAGCCACTTGCGGCTCCGCTTTGACCGAATGAGTCCGTGTATAGTTGCTCAATCGTAGAGACTTCGTCCTGAGTGAGCTCGGCGAATTCGTTCTCTCGTGCCCGCTTCGACAACCTTCCATCATTCTGTCGCAGAAAGCCGAACAGGTCATTGAGCGTTCGCTCCGGCATGTCGATCATGCTCTCGATGCCTGCACGAAAAGCGTCGAAGTTACGGAGAAAGCTCGTCTCGTTCGGCAGATCCTGCTCAATCGTCTGGCGCACGCATTCGTACAAAAACTCAGCGTGCGGCGTTGCATCGAAAAACCGATAAAAGTCGGCTGTATCGTTGAGGACCTTTACATTGCCCTTCTGCGTAGCTTCCCATTGGACGCAGGGAAGCAGTCGTGCGGAATAGCTCTCCAGCACGCCCTTGTATTCGGTGATCCTGTCCAGGATTGCCGACGATATCGGAAAATGTAGTCCAGCAGGATTAAACCCTCGACGCGCGAGAACGTGATGCATCAAGTAACGGTGGATGCGTCCGTTGCCATCCTCGAACGGATGGATGTAGACGAACCCGAATGCCAGTACCGCTGCGGCTATGATGGGATCAAGATCGTTCTCGGCGCTATGATCGAACGCAATCAAACCCGCCATGAGCGAGGGAATGTCTTCATGCCGGGCGTCAATATGGTCGGGAATGGGCCGCTGCGTGTCTCGGTCGTGCTCACCGACAAAGCCGCCTTCTTGGCGGAAGCCCATCTTCACAAAGCGCTCATCGCCGATGACGATGGTCTGCAAGCGCAGAAATTCCTGCTCATCGAGCGGCGCACGGCCCGCCTCGCCGATGGCACGGCCCCACCGCTGAATGCGATCCTGTGGCGGCCTTTCTCCCTCGATCACGTAGCTGGACTTCGAATCCTTCAACAAAAGAAACGCAGCCGTCCGCGCGAGCAGGTCCTTCGGAACTGCGCTGACGACCGCGCGCGCGCGCTCCTTCCAGTCCTGCGCAATAAACTCATTCAGCGCAGCAGACTTGAACACGAGCGGACAGAATTCCGGCGTACCGGGAAGGTTGTTACGGACACGATGCCGGGCCGAATTCTCGCCGGTCCCTGCGAACTGGAGTTCGGTATCGACCGCGTCCACATATGAGACTTTGCCGGCGGGCGGCAGCTTCAGCTCACGGCCAAGCAGCCACTCGTACAGGAACCAGATGCGGCGGCTGTAGAGGCCGGTAGGCTTTTGCCGTACGAGCTCCGCGACCTCTCCTTCCTTCACGGCGAGGAAAAGCCGCTTCATAACGGCCAGGTCCAACCCCTCGTTTTTGAGGGCAAAAGTCAGATGCCCCTCAAGGGATGCCTCTGGGGCGTGTCGCGGCGTGTAGATGCGCCAGCCGCCCTGCTCGATGATACGGTGCTTGGTGCCAATCCCCGAAAGGGTCCTAGGGACGGGAACGGGCAGCTTGTAAGCGTCGATCAGGGCAGAGTAACCCGCTGGGACCGCCGTTTCAGGCAGCCGCCGGTCATGAAAAACGCTCACCGTCCCTGAAAAATGCACGCTCACATGTTGTTTCCTGAAAAAGGATCTCTGACCTCGAATTTCCTTCGCGGAAACCCTCACCGGTCGAATTTCTATCATATCCCATGAAAAACAATTTCCCAATGCAGATTTCGTGAAAAACGTTCAATTGGTCAGAAGCTGGTCAATAGGGCCACTCCGGCCAAGCGTATGGATCCCGCCAATGACCGGGCATCGCGTTGGCTGCGCTGGACGAAAAAGCGCCTCGCGGCTCAGCAGGATTGATCTTGGGTTCCTGCGCAGCGGCGCGATCATCGACCGCAGCCCTGGCACACGGTCGAATAAAGCAAATATCGCGCCTGCAGCGCGGATAAACGGCTTTTGCGCTTCCGACTTGTGGGCGGCATGCAGCGCCATCCGCTCCATTCGCATGCTCGGTGTCGATCTCCTGTTTCCGACCGTCAAGCTTAAGCCGCCGTCCTGCCTGCCATCTTAGCTTGCCTGACAGTTCCGCCATGCGGCGGTTGACGCGCACGTCAACGGCAAGTGCACGTACGATATCCGATACCCAGAAGAGCAGCCAAAGTAGGACCGTGACGTTTAAGGGAGCGGGTAACGCGTCACTCCAATCGGTGTCATCCCGATTGACCGCGGGGATTGCTACTATAACGGCGGCAATCTTCAGACAAAAACTGGAGACCTTATAACCGACCCCTACATTCGCGGCCTTAGATCGCAACATGCTATGGCTTTTTCAGGAAACCCTAATTATACGTAGAAAATATATCCCTTAATTTGGATTTCCGTAGCGACCTCAGCCATACCATCCGGGAAACCTTGAAACGGTTGCCGCCGCCGTACGATTCCCATTACGGGATCATTCCACCGGCACCCCCGGAGGAGGGAGTATCGGTAGCCGCTGCGGCGAAAGCTTTGGATGCCGCTCAAGTGGCCTTCGGTACGGTCAATGCCATCGCCGCCCAGATGAAAGACCCCTACATCGTCAGCCGCGTGCTTACCAGACGTGAGGCGGTGAGCTCGTCGTCAATCGAAGGTACCCGGAGCACTCTCGACGAACTGCTGTCAGTCGAGGAGACGGGGGACGACGGCGCCAGGGATGAAGCGCGTCAAGTACGCAACTACGCCGTGGCACTCGATGGATTCATTCCGCTGGCGGCAAAGGACGGTTACGGCGTGTTCACGATGGATCTGATCAGCGATCTCCACCGCGCCGTGATGAAGGACGATCGGGATTATAAGGACGTTCCGGGCGACCTTCGCACGCGCGTCGTATGGATCGGTGGAAATAAGGACATCGCGTATTCGAGTGTGAATCCTCCTCCGCCTGAAGACGTCCCCGGCTGCCTCGCTCAAACCGTCGACTTTCTGCGGAACGAGGGAATGCAGCAGATGACACAAGGATTCGTCACGCGAATGGCGATAGCGCATACTCATTTCGAAGCGGTCCATCCCTTCCGCGACGGCAATGGCCGTGTCGGTCGTCTCCTCCTTCCGCTCATGATGGCGGCCGAGAAGCATGTGCCGTTGTACCTGTGGCCATATATCGAGAGCAAAGAGGGTATGTACTACGCCTCGCTCAAGGATGCCCAACAACGGTTGGACTGGCAGCCGATCATCACTTTCATGGCCGACGCCGTCACCGGAACGGTTGAAGAACTCATTCGGACCCGTGAGGCGTTGTCCGAATTATCCGATGTCTGGCGGGAGCGCCGCAAATTCCGCAAGGCGTCGGCGGCCGCGCGCGCTCTCGACGAACTTCACAACTATCCGATCGTGACCGCCAAGCGGCTTGGCGAACTGCTGGACATCAGTCCGCCGCAGGTCCATCAGGCGATCGCACAATTGGAAGAAGCGTGTATTCTGAAAGAGCGTACCGGTTACTCGCGCAATCGCGTTTATGTCGCCACCGAAGCGCTCAGTATCATCAATCGTCCGTTCGGCGAAGAGCCGCTACTTCCCAATCAGTTGGATCTAGAAGAAGAGCCAGTCGGACTCAGGGGGCCGTGACCTGCACCGAGAGTCGATCGCTGCGGATTGCGCGCTCCGGCGCGTCGCATCCTAGACCAAAAGGCGCTGACGGCATTCAGGAGAACCCCGACGATACTGCAGGCGTTCTTCTGCCGTCCGTTTGCCGTCCGCGTCGAAGTCAGGATCGTCCGCGGGCTCGTACCAAAGCATGATCAGCGCGAAGCCGTTGGACTGCAGGTAGACTTGTTTACTCATCGCCGGCGGCTGGGCGAGCCCAATGGCAGGCAGACCTCTTCATGGAAGGCGGCGCGCGCAGTGATGAGGCCATGCTGGAGACCGTCGTTCCTCTGAAGGGCCGCAAAGGGGAAGCAAGCGTTTGAGGCGGACCGCAAAGGAGGAGCCTAATTCTCGAAAGTCAAGCATGGTGGGGCACGACCGATGACGGAAACGCGGGGATTGCCAACATCGCAGCACGCTATCGAGCGGCCCGAGCAGCTTCATACACTACGCGCGCGCCCACGACGGTCAAGATCAGCGATGAACCGCTCAGCGCGTACGCTGTCGCGTCGCGATAGCGTCACTATCCGCCGGATGCGTTGCGAGGTCGGCAACGACTTTGTGAGGATATTGGCCAAAGGGCCCGGCAGATTGAATGGAGACGTTTTCTCCCGTTTTTGCGACCAGTGACTGCAGGCGTTCGAGCTCACCGTACCAAGTCGTTTCCATGTCCCCATCTCGGACCGGATCGCGCCTCTCTGTGGGATTTCCGATGCCGACGGCTACCTACATCTTGTCCGCTTGGGATACGCCCGAAAGCTCGGACCCCATATCTCGGACTGGCGGGCTTTCGGAGAACAACCCGACCGCCCGTGACCTATGCTGTCATCAGCCTTCCGAGACCTCATAACCGAGACTGGCGAGACCTTCCAAAACGGCGGGCCGCCGCTCTTCCGCAGCGATGGCGGACTTCAGCCTCGATGGAGGAAGTCAGCGCGTGGAGACCGGCATCGCTGCGCGTCATCCGAGTTGTGACGCCAGCGGAAGCGGCGCGCTCCGCCATTTGTTGTCTGGCGTCCGATGCGAAAACACTGTGCTACGCCTAGCTCGGGAAACCCCATAAGTGCGCAGGCCGAACGCGACCTTTCACCGTAGCTGTTCGCTTGGGCGCGTTCCGATCCTGCGGCGCTGCCGGAGACCGAGGGCACCTGACGACCGTCCGGGCCGCAAGCCGCCGAAGGCGCTTGAATCGGCCGCTGCGTAAAGTTGTACGCATCAAACGGAGGATATCCCACGAAGGCATAGGCAGATGAAGACGTCCTTTCTCGCGATCGTGCTATGTTCCGCTTTGAGTTTGCTTGAGCTCGGCGGGGGAGCGCTTGCGGATACGATCCGGCGCTACGACTGCTCGATAGACGGGGTTGACCGAGAGCCAATAGGTGATCGAGATGAGCACGTCATTGTCAGCCTTCAATATACCTGTCACGTGGCCGACGGGACATTGCGAGATGCGGGCATTACGGCGATTTCGGTCAGCGAGTTGAACGGTGAGAAAGGGACATCTTTAGCGTCTCTCGATCTTCACCGTACGATCGACGGATTTGCGGTTGGACAGCTCCTGGAGGGGATCGCCTTCCTTGTCATGCGGGACGAGAGATCTCTTGGCATAGCCGCGTCCGGTAAGATGGTCTTTAAATTCGCATCCGGCTCATTGGCGGCTCTGTCGGGAAAGACCGTCAATTTCACGACCAAGCCGGCCGGATTTGGTCGATTCGAGATGGAATTCGCAGATTGGCCTGAAGCCGCTGGTCCGAAATGAATAGGCGTCGCGCTGGCCGGTTGGCTTTCGGGGGAGGTCAAACCAGTGTGGTCTGGGCCGGAAATCGCAGCTCGAACGTCTCTTATGATGCTGGTCATGTTGCTAAGTTGACTGTGAGAATGTGCTCAACGCCTCTGCCGACGCGGACTGTCCAAGGCTCAGGCTCGCGGCGACGTCTTGACCTTATAGCGGGGACCAAATCGAGACGCGCACTCATTGCGTCCGGATGGCGAGGAGCCCTGGCGCCTCGATCGAGAGGCTGGAAGCTCGCGCGCGGGCAGACGGCCGCCGGCGAGCGTGCACCGTTCCATCAACTTGCCGATCCCACGATCGTCCGCGCCAAAAGCCTGACGGCGACAATGCGGCTGAATGCGTGACCACTGCATGCCAACTTTTTCGGCGAGTGCGGCGCCGACAAGAACCCCGGCCAATTCCACGGAGCGGCACCGTGATTTCGCCGCTCACAAGATTGCATGATCGTCGATGTCGCGCTGAGCGAGCCGTGTTGAACAGGGCCGCGCACCCTGATGCGCCCCAAGGTCAGCCGGCCCGGCCGCAGCTCGAGGTCCCGAGCTCTTGATCTTAATACGCAGTCCTGTCAGCCAGTCCGTAGGTTCACAGATGCAAGCTGCGGGTGTGGCGCAGGGGCGATCGCCAAATCCATAGCAGGGAGGCCGCGCCCAGCGCGCTGCTGGCCAGTAACGCAGCCCGCAGGCCAGATCCGGCACCGACCGCACCGCCAAGCACCGCGCCGAGTGGCGCAAGCCCCCACACCAGGCTCCGGATGCTCGCATTGACGCGGCCCAGCAGCCGAGGCGGGGACAGGGCGTATCGAACGGAGACTTGGTGCACGTTGTAGATCTCTTGACCAAACGACAGCACGAACTGGGACAGCGCCACGCAAATGACGGCCGCCGACCGCGGCTGCGTGATCAGCGCTGCCAGAGTCATGCCTGCCCCGCTGAGCGCCAAGGTGACCATCAATACCGGACCGAGGCCGATCACGCGGGCGGCCCACCCTGAGGTGATAGCGCCCCCAATACCACCAAGTGCGCCGACGCTGAGAACCAAGCCCGTGGTCCAACCGTCCAAACCAAGCTGTTGGGTCAAGTAAAGCAGAAAAACCGCAGAGTAAGCGTTGTAGCAGAAGATGAAGCTGGCGGTCGCAAATGTAACCGCTCGCAGAAAAGGATTGCCAAACACGGCCGTCAGTCCTTCCGCGATCTGAACGACGACCGAGCTCGATCCACTTGTCGGCAGCTCGGCCGTGCGTGCCGGCACTAGCGACAGCAGGACAGTGGCCAGCACGAAGGAGGCCGAGTCGGCGAGAATCGCGGTTGGCGCGGAGAACGCGCTGACCAGCAAGCCTGCCAGGAACGGACCGACTGTCACTACGCAAGATCTACTGAGTTGCCACGAACTCTGCGCTCTGACGAGTAGAGCCCGATCGACGACCGTTGGCACGTACGCCAGATAGGCGACGTCGCCGATCACTGCAGCCGTCCCGACCAGGGTGGTTGCCATACACAGTTGGCCCATTCCGAGTTGGCCAAGGCTGGCGAGCAGCGGAATCGTTGCGAGCGTTGCTGCCATCACTAAATTGGCAGTCAATAGGATGCATCGGTGCGGGAGGCGGTCCACGATCACCCCGGCGAACAGGCCAATAATGAGGTACGGCGCCCGGCCGCAGGCGAGTAGCAGCCCGGTCTGCGCCGGGCCCGCTCCCAGCAGAGTGATCGCCGTCATCGGTAGCGCCAGCAGCGTCACTTCGGATCCCAATTCAGAGACCGTGCGTCCGACGAGCAGCCCCAAGTAGCCGCCCGGTAGCCTGCGAGATGGGCTGGAGATCTCGATGGGATTCATGCGTCGACGGCTGGGCTCGCGGCCGATAGATAACCCAACCGGGCTAATTCACCGCCGGCGATACGCTCGAACTCCTCGATCTCCGCGCGTGTGAGATCCTGCGTGTAACGTCCGAGACGGCTGGCATGCAGCGGCTTGCCTGCGGGCTTGACCGCTGGGTTGCCGTACGGCCGTTCGAACGGCGCGTGCTCATGTTCGGCATGCCGCAGAACCGCTTCGTCCCAGGGCAGGTGCAGGTGATTTAGGATCTGCATCAGGCAGACACGGGGACAAGTCACCAGATCCTCATAGCGCACCTCGAGATAGCGCTCAGGCGGTGCGACCAAATGAGGCCGAGATACCAATTCAAGCCATCCCCGCGCGGCTTCGGGTATGGACTGGTAACCCCAGTCTGGCACGGTTTTTACATGCGAGGCGGCAACGTCCCGACCATCCCGTACGATGTGCACGAAATGCGCATCCGGCCACAGCTGGGCGAAGACGTCGATTTGGGTGATCTTGCGTTGCAGCTTCAGTCCCCAGCGCCGCGCGCCCTTTCGTGCCTTACGGAGCTCCCCGATCTCGTTAATCAGCCTGCATCTGTCGGCGAATGAAACGATGTCGCCGGCCGTCTCGTCCATCACCTTGATGACGAGCTTGCGTACATCGTCGAAGTGGAGGCCAAACCGCTGGCATTGCACCACGAAGTGCGCGCCGTCATACCAGAACGGGTCGATCACACGTTTGATCGTGCCGGTGACGCCGGGATCGCTAGCTGCGAGCAGGTCGGTCGCTCCCAAAATGTGCGGGCCGAGATTGGGCGGTTCTAGGAAGTCGATCTCCGGCCCCACCACCAGGTCGGCATGCGAGTCCAGCATGACGCTCAGCAAGGTGATGCCGGACCGGTTATCGCCACCGAGCAGCACTGGCGAGGTGGAGAACGGGTCGGCCTCGGGCATGGTAGTGTTCCCTGTTCGACGGTCGGTGCTCATGCGCGGCTCGGCGCGGACAACCAATGCCGGATCGAATCTGCAGTGGCAATGAAGTGATCACCGGCGAACCGCACGGCAGCGCCAGTCGGATCCGGATCGTCGGACGTCGCCTCTACCCGAGTAAGTGCCGCCGGCAGGGCGTGAGCGGCGGCTTCAATCGTGGCTCGCACGTCGGCATCGGAGAGCGCCGCGCAAGGCATAAAACGGCCGCCGTACTGCATGAGAAAGCCGCGCGACGACATTTCCCGAAAGAAGGCATGACCGAGGTCGGCATTGGCAAACACCACGTCAAACATCGTGGGCCATGCGAACGCGCGCGCCTGAACCTTTTGACGAACGAAGATCTCGTTGAGGCCGCTCATAAGTTGCTCGCCAACCTGTCGCATCCGCGCGAGCGCGGTGCCGTCGGCAAGCGCTTCGAGGGTGCTGAGCGCTGCCGCGAAGGGGCTGATCTCGCCTTGACAGGTGTTGCCCATGTAGGTCTTTTCGGCGGCGTCGAGCACGTCTGCGCGACCTACCACCGCCGCCAGTGCCATGCCATTGGCCAGTCCCTTGCTAAGTGTGATCAGGTCGGGCGCAAGGTCGATCGCGGTGTGATAGCCACCGAGGCCGTAGCGGAATCCTGTCATCACCTCGTCCAGGATCAGCAGGGCGCCGTACCGGTGCACGAGATTCTGCAGTTCCCGGTGATATTCGGGCGGGAAGAAGTTGACCTCGGGGGTGATGATCACAGCAGCGACAAGCTGCCCTTTGGTCAGTCTCTTGAGCAGGTCGAGATCGTAATGGAAGTCGATACTGTCAAGGTCCCGGTCAGGTAGTCCCATCCCGGGACGGTCCTGTAAGTGCCAGTCGTGCCAGCCGTGATATCCGCTGGTAAGCACCAGATTAAGACCGGTATGCGCGCGAGCAAGGCGGACTGCAGCGGTCGTGGCGCAGGAGCCAGTGCGGAAAAATATCGAGCGTTGCGCGAGGGGGAATATCTCCGCCAACCGCTCGGCCACCTCGGTTCGATGCATGGACAACGGTCCGGGCAGAATGCCGCCGGTGCGGCGGATTTCTGCAGTCACGTGATCGACGACCGCTTCATATCCGGCTCCAAGCGGCGCAGCCCCGCTACAGGAGGTCAGATCCACATATTGTCTTCCGTCGACATCCCAGACATGCGCACCGCAGGCACGGCTCATGACGACCGGAAAACGCCGATTGAGATCCCATTTCTCCGACGCCGTGATCCGCAAGGCGCGGCGTAGCGCGGATTTGTGCCTCGCGGCCAACGTGCCATTGGGGGTGCTGGTAAACATCAGCGATTCTCCGGTCGCGGCCGGTCAGACCAACTGGGTGAGCGTTCTCCGAGCAATCCCAGCGCGTTCGCCTGAACGGTGAAGGTTGGATTGACGCCCCCGGGATACGGGAAGAACCGGCCGTCAGCGCCGTAGACATTGTCGATATCGTGCACACGGCCCCAGCGGTCGACCACGAAGGCCTTTGGATCAATCTCCGCTCGACAGCCGTGCGGCGGCAGAACGGCTCCATCGCTGGGTGGCTCGAGTGGATCTGCGCCGTCCAGCCGGGCCACCCCCGTCCGAAGTTTTCCTCGCAGTCAGGGCGGAGGTCGGCGTAATCGATGGGCGAGATCAGGTCGAGCGCGTCGCCCGCGACATGCGCTTCCGCGTCGAAATCACCGGCGCGATATCGGAAGGCGATGGCGGCGTATAATGTCATTCCGCCGCCAGGCGCCGAAACGGTCCATGGCTGTCCGAACGGCGTCAATGTGCCGGCCGAAGAGCGCACCAGGACCGCGTCATCCCCGCCATTTTGGACAGTTGACAGTGAGGCGCCGGTGGGAAGCATGTGGTCCGCTTGGACAACGAGCCCCCGGCATCCGGCTCGGGCGATCTCATGGGCAGCGATCGAGCCACTGGCACAGCTGCCGACTACGCATACGTCAACGGCGTTGGACGTCATTGTCCCACCTGTGGCAAGGGACATCGGCCATGCGTCATGGCGACGTGCCCACACAAAGACTTAAGTCAAGACGGCTAACGAGAACTGTCAGCGACAGCGTTGAACGTACGCACGCGTCAGACCGTCGCGACCTACTTTGAAACTCGTACAATATGACGCTCCGTGCGATTCAAGTCCCGTGAGCGCGCGAGGCGGGTGAATACGTTCAAGATCGGCTGAAACAAAAACATATGAAAAATATGACCGGTATGCTCAAGGCAACTGGCGGCTTGCGCGGCGATGGAGCAGCGGCAGCGAGATGCTGAAGCATATCCGCCCCCGAGAGACCGCCTTGTTGTTGTGCGCACGCCAAGATCATACGGTCGGGTCTTGTGAACCATAGACCAGCAGCTATGCCACCAGCAGCTATGCCAAAAGGCACCTGCTGCAGGGTGGCCGCCGACAATACCTTTCGTTCCATACGCCGGCTTTTGAGTCCGAAGCGCGATTTGCATTGGCCTTGCTGCAAGAAAGGTCGTCATCAGATGCCTCGACTGCCCTCCCGGCATCGAGGACATGATCGAGCTTGCCGCCGCATCGAGCCTTCTGTGCGGCCGCCATGATTCGATCTAAGTCTCGTCAGCTTCTTGAAGGATTGAGCTCCTAACATGAGAAGCGGGGGAGTCCGGAGCTAGCCGTTCTGATTGCACAATTGGAGGTGTGGAATGGACCCGTTTAACGTCATGAAGGCTTCAAGTACGGCTTCTCCTGGCATGTCGCGCGCAAGGCCAGAACGGCTGCAAGTAAACCAAGCCGCCTTTGAGCCGCGCCTGAGGAAAGCCGTACAGGGGCGGCCAAGGCAAGCCGATGCGGAGCTCTCCCCTCATATTGCTTCTGCCCTGCACGCGGCCGAGATCGGCACAGCATCTCAGCAGCCAGATGAGAAACTGATCGTTGTTTCCAACCGTGTTTCGACTTTCGACCCCAACAAACCCAAGACGGGTGGTCTTGCCGCGGCCCTTGAACCCGTCGTTGAACGTTCTGGCGCTATTTGGATTGGAGTTTCGGGCACCCTAAGCGAGGGCAGCGAGCAGGTAACTGCCTTCGAACAGCACGGCAAGGGTCAAGTCGCAAAGATAGAGGTGCCGACCGACGACTATGCCAGATTCTATTATGGATTTTCAAATTCTACTCTGTGGCCGGCATTTCATTCGCTGACCGAGCGGATGTCCCCCGCATCGGAGGAAAGTTATAAGAGTTATCGCGACGTCAACTGCGCCGTGGCGCGCGCGCTGTCGCGCCTTGAAAGTCGAGGCGCGATCTGGGTGCATGATTATCATTTCCTTCCCCTCGGCAGCGAGCTGCGCGAGCTCAAGATTGAGCAGCCGATTGGCTTTTTCCTACACACGCCATGGCCGAAACCTGATGTGATAGAAGAGGTGCCCCATCATGACGAACTGATGGAATCGATGCTGGCGTACGATCTTATCGGCTTTCAGACCAGCTGGGATCTCGATAATTTCCTTTCTTGCCTCCAATCGCATCTTGGGCTCGAGAGCAGGAGCGATGTTGTGATCTCGGCCCGCGGCTTGACCCGGTGCCAAGTGTTTCCGATTGGTGTCGATCCGAAGCAGTTCGCAGACTATGTTGTGGAATCGCTGACCAAGCATCGAGAGAGGATTTCGTCGGTGCAGTCCAAACTCGATGGCACGAGGCTAGCAATTGGCGTCGACCGGCTCGACTATACGAAGGGTATCGACCACCGGATCAAAGCTTTCGATCAGTTGCTGACAGACAGGCCGCACAGCATCTCGCTGTTGCAGATCGCAACCCCTTCGCGCACCGACATTCCAGCATACAGTGAATATCAGGGCGATATCGACGGTCTCGTGAAGGACGTCAATCGTAAGCATGGAACGGGCGACGGCTGGAAGCCGATTCTCTATGAGGAGGATCACGTCTCGCAGGTGGAGCTCGCGGGCCTCTACCGCACCGCGGAGGTTGGTGTGGTGACGCCGTTGCGTGACGGCATGAACCTGGTGGCGAAAGAATACGTTGCTGCGCAAGATCCGGACGATCCGGGCGTGCTGGTATTATCGAAGTTCGCAGGCGCGGCAGAAGACCTCAACGAAGATGAGGCGCTGCATGTAGATCCAACCTCTCCTGAGAACATTGCGGCCGCGATTTCAACAGCCATGGAGATGCCACGCGAGGAGCGCATCGAACGCTGGCGAGCGATGAGCGACAAACTCGAGGCGTATACGATCCACGGCTGGTCGAAGGACTTTCTTCGCGAGCTCGGCCACAGTCGGGTGAGAGTGCCAGCTGATCAGTTTCGATATCTCGGGTTCGGTTGGATCAACGATGCCCAAATGCCCATCTACGCGACGGCTGATGAGTTGAATGTCGCGGTGAATCATGTGCAGGATATGCGTTGGGTCTTGTCTTCGAGAATGCGCACAGACCAGAGGGGAGGCGGGCCCATCTGATCAACCAAGGTCCGGTTCATTAAGGCGCGATGAGATTTTGCTGAATCATCATCGCGCCTTAGGTTTATTTGAGCGTGATCTCCGCGCAAACGCGTTCCGCATTTTGCCACGAAGCAAACCCGCTTCACGTTTTCCGGATCATGCTCGAGGACAATCCACATTCAGGATTGTCTGCATTGAGTCCAGAATCAATGGCTTCCGGGTTATTGTTTCGGGGCTGCGTGGATGGGTGTGAAACGCTATCAACTATCCGACCGCGCGTTGCCGCCTGACAAGGTAGCGATCCCGACTGCAGCGGCGCCGACAAGCCGCTGTCTGTGAACCGCGTGCTCTCCGGGCGCCGCATCCGGTGTGAAGCCCCACCGGTACTGAGCTTGCTAGACCTGCGGGACTTACAGATCAGCCGGGCAGAGTACAACTGAACCATTATTGAACTAAACCATGCATGCCCAGCTTCGTGTTGGGACTGGGCAGGCGTCAACTTCTTACAAATCAGGCGGCCGATGCTATTGGTTGGGCGAATTCGCAGGTTCGGCAAAGCAAAAAGCCGTCCATTCCGTGCATACGATCGACAACTTCGCGGAACGTCGGTCCTTTGAAGAGATCTTGATATTCATCGCGAAGAAGATTGCCCAAGATGTGGCGTCGTTCAAAATCCATGCAGCAGAGCGTAACGTCGCCGTTTGGGAGAAGAAGATTACGATGTTCTCGTTCGTCGGGACATATCAGTGCTCCGACGATCGGCTGTCGTGCCTCAACGATCTCTGGATCGACACTTCCACCCCTGCTGCTCAGCGGACGCGAGCGAACCAACGATTCCTCGGGTATTATCTCGACAAGGTCAGGATGGACCTCACCCATGACGACGAAAAGCATGGATGAAATGTCTGCGTCGACCAATTGACGTATCAAATCGACAAATTTGCGCCTGACGAGGCGGCTGTTCATGTGCGCGCCGTCATCGAAGACGTGCACCAGGAAAATGCGGAATTGCAGCGCCTGCAAGCGTCGTAGATTCCGCTCGTTCATTCCTACGAGGGTCGTGGAAATCCGAATGCCATGCCCAGCTTCGTAAGCATGCTCAACCATTTCGGTGCAAGCCGGATTGAGCCAGGGCTCCGAGTACCCGGAAAAGCTGATATCGACAGCTGCTGGTACGTGCGCCAGGCATCTCTTGAAATCTTCGAGACGAAGATGCTTTGCATGAGACACGGCTCTTTGCCGTTCGGCGAACTTGGCCTGCGGACAATAAGAGCATCCCACGACGCAGCCCGTGGTCGTCGTTATCTCCAAAACCCGGCCGCTAGGAGGAATTGCAGCGCGCAGGTCCTGTAAATTCGTCGGGTATGAATCAACCATTTGCGGTGTGTTCTCCCAAATGTCCGGAACATCGAGCGTCCCGACGCAGCCGGCTTGCGTCCTTCATGAGGGCTTGCTCATGCGTGTTCTCGGACGATGGGCGATAAAGGCGACACAGCTGGGGCCAAAACGCAGCTGGATCGAGGTTATTCCACGTTCTAGGGCTCCTCTCCACTGCGTCCAGTTGAAATGCCGGTAAGGAGGTGCGGATGTGCGGGAGTTAAGCGCGCCAAGCCCGGGACCTAAT